>NZ_JBMJAR010000003.1:0-153254 GCF_049221845.1 Campylobacter sp. GB48 | reverse complement strand
TGTTAAAGACTTAACTGATTCTTCATCAAGCCAAGCTTCTTCTTTAGAAGAAACAGCAGCAGCACTAGAAGAGATTACTTCTTCTATGCAAAATGTTTCTCATAAAACTAGTGAAGTTATTGCCCAAAGTGAAGAAATTAAAAATGTTACTTCTATAATTGGAGATATTGCAGATCAAATCAATCTACTTGCATTGAATGCTGCTATTGAAGCAGCTCGTGCAGGTGAGCACGGACGTGGCTTTGCCGTTGTTGCAGATGAAGTTAGAAATCTAGCAGAAAGAACTCAAAAGTCTTTAGGTGAGATTGAAGCTAATACTAACATCTTAGTTCAATCTATTAATGAAATGGGTGAGAGTATTAAAGAACAAACTACAGGTATTACACAAATTAATGATGCTGTAGCACAAATTGATCATGTAACCCAAGAGAACTTAAAAATAGCAAAAGATAGTGCAGCTATATCTGATAATGTAAATAAAATAGCTAATGATATCTTAGAAGATGCTAGGAAGAAGAAGTTTTAGAATTGAGTGAAATAAATCCAAGTATTCAAATTTGTTTATACTTGGATTTAAATGCTATAGCTTTACTTTAAATTTTTAAAGGTTTTTTATGGCTGCTGATGATCAAGAAAAAACAGAAGAACCCACGTCCAAGAAAATAGAAGATGCACGTAAAGAGGGTAATGTCCCAAAAAGTCAAGATGCATCCGCTGTAGCTGTGCTTGTTATAGCTGTGGTTGTGGTGTTGTTTATGATGCCTTTTATAGGCGAGAGAATTAGTGGTTTATATAGGTTTTATCAAAGTTTTATAGGTATAGAACTTGATTTAAAAATCTTGCAAAAAATTATTATAAAAACCATGATAGAAATGTTTATTATGGTTTTACCTATTACTTTAACAATTATGGTTGCAGGTGTGCTTGGGAATTTAATGCAATTTGGTTTTATTTTTACCACCAAACCCATCACTCCAAATTTTAACAAAATTAACCCTATTAATGGTCTTAAAAATCTTTTTTCTTTGAAAAAAATCATTGAAGCTTTGAAAATTACTCTTAAAGTCGGAGTTGTTTTTGGTATAGCTTTTATTTTTTTATTACAATTTATGAAAGAGCTTCCTAGAGTGGAGCTTTATACGATTTATCCACAACTTTTATGGCTTAGAGACAAGGCTATTATACTTGCAGCTATTGTGATTATAGCTTTTTTGATTATTGGTCTTTTAGATGTGCTTTTAGTAAGGTATCAGTATTTTAAAAATTTACGCATGAGTAAACAAGAAATCAAAGATGAATACAAGCAAAGCGAAGGAGATCCTTTAGTAAAAGGAAGAATTCGTCGTTTGCAAATGGAAGCAGCAAGACGCAGAATGGTGCAAGATGTTGCTAGTGCTGATGTGGTGATTACTAACCCTACCCACTATGCGGTTGCTTTGCGTTATGATAGTTCTAAAGAAGCTGCGCCAAAAGTTTTAGCTAAAGGAGTAGATTTTTTAGCTTTGCGTATAAAAGATATGGCATATGAGTATAATGTGATGATTTATGAAAATCCTCCTTTAGCAAGAGAGCTTTACAAATCTTGTGAGGTAAATGATCTTATCCCACCAGAGCTTTTTAAAGCAGTGGCAGAAGTTTTAAGCTTTGTCTATACTTCCAATAGACAAAAATTTGCTGATAGATTAAAATAAATTTAGCTTTTTAATCAAACTTATAATAGTCATAGTTATAGAAAGAGTGTAAATACCCAAAAGTGCTATGTAGTGTGATTTAAGATTGATTTTTTCCATGATTTTAATACCAAGATAAACTCCTAACATAGAGCTAAGTCCCACTAAGCTTCCATTTTGTAAAACTTCTTTATTGATAATATCATTATATACAAAAGAACTAATTCCTGAAATGGAAGCAAAAATCACAAAAAACAAACTAAGTGGTACTACTTTTTTAGTATCATAGCCTAAAAAATAAGCTAGAATAGGGGTGATTAAAAGCCCACCGCCAATCCCTAAAGATATAGCAAAAATTCCTGTAAATACGCCACAAATTAGCAAAATAGAATTTTTTAAGATATTAGAGTGGTTGATGTTTCCAATGGTGCTTTTTTGATTAAAAGCAAATTTTAAAAAGAATACAATACTCACGCATAAAAAAATACTTGTTAAGGTTATATCTGAAAAATACGAGAGTAAAAGTCCGCTAAACATCGCACCTAAAAAGCCTCCAAAGCCTATGATAAGTCCATCTTTTAAGATTAAATTTTTCTTTTTATAGTTTAAATAAGAACCAAAAATAGAAGCAAAAATCATTTGTACAACAGAAATTGCAACAGAATGGTGAGAGCTAAGCCCTAAAGTAAGCATAAAAGGAACGATGATCATACCTCCACCTATGCCAAAAACCCCTGAAGCTATACCTGAAAAAATTCCTATAATCATATAAGGAAGTAAAGTTAAATCCATAATTTATAAGCCTTTTAAATAAAAATATTGTAACAAAATAAAATTTATTTAGCTTTAGAAAATATAATCATAGTTGATTTATGATGATTATAAGTATTTTGGAGTTGATATGAAATTTTGAAAAAGATGTGTTATGCCAGATACTAAGCCTGATTTGCATTTTAATGATGAGGGAATTTTTGATGCGTGCTATTCGCAAGAAGAGAAAAATTATAAGATAAACTGGCAAGAACGTGAAAAAGAATTTCTAGAACTTGTGAAAAAATATAAAAAACATCCAATATATGATTGTGTGATAGGAGTAAGTGACGGTAAAAATTCCACTTATCATTAATGGAGGACTTTCTAAGCCTCAAGATGGAGTAAAAGCTATACAACTTGGTGCAAATGCATTAGCTGGTGCTTTTATATTTCATTTTAGTCAATACACACCAAATGATATTAAAAAAGAACTTTTAATGCATCAAATTCCTGTTAGAATTGTTTAAGAATATATACCCCCCCCCATCATCTTTTTTAATAATCTTAAAATCATGTTTTAGATATAAATTGAGAGCTTTTGTATTTTCTTTAAAAACACAAGCATTTAAATTTTGAATTTTTAAAACATTAAAAGCGTAGTTTTTAACTTCTTGCATTAAAAGATTGCCTACACCTTTTTGTATACCATAAAGTCCAAATTCACAAGAAGTACTGTTTATATTGATAAAGTCAATTACACCTATAATATTTTTATCATCATAAACTAAAAAATATTTTTTGGTTTTATCTGTTTTTAAGCTAGATAAAAATTTTAGATGTTCTTTTAAGCTAATATTTTGTGTTTTCATGAACTTAGCAATATTTTCATCATTGCGCCATTTTAAAACAAGTTTTATTTCTTCTTGGCTTAAATGGATAAAATCTTTTAAAATGATCATAGAAAATTCTCCACTTCATAACCTTTTTTAGCAAGCCATATGGCAAGCTTTTCTTGATTTTTAGCATAGGCTATGGCTTTAAAATTTGCTTTTAAAATCAAAGCTTCATTGACTAATGAGCTTGCGCTAATGATGAGTTTTTTGCTTTCATTCATTAATCTTGCAAGATTGGGATGGTCTATAATGATTTGTATATTAGGATTTTTATGACTTAATTTTTGCAGTAAATTAAGATGAGAATTTGCTTTTGTAGTGGCTATGATGATGGTTTTGTTTTTACTAAATTTGTTTGCTATATCAAAGGAAATATTTTTTGGATCACTCCCTCCTATGCATATAAAATAATCATAAATTTTTTCTCTTTTTATTTTGCTTTCTTGATAAAATTCATCACGTATTAGGGCATAGGAAAAACCACATCTTAACTCACAATATTTTGGCACTAAATTTTCATAATCACTTTCTTTAGCATAAGCATTGACATTGAGCAAAATATCGCAAAAATGTTCTTTAATTTCATCATCAAAACTTAGAATTTTAATTCCTGTTTCTAATTTTATAAGTTTTTCATCATTGGCGGTGATCTCATAATGATCGATGATTAAAAGTTCAAATTTTTCTTGTTTAATGAGATTGATGAGTTCATATATGCTAGCACTTGTTAGTTCGTATACAGGATAAGGAATATCATCTATTAAAGAGCCTTTTAATGGTAAGCATGCAAAAGACACATCTTGATATTGTTTGGCTAGTAAAAGATCTCTTTTGATATGCCCATGTCCTATAGTGCTAGAGCTATCGCTTCTGATTAAAACTTTCATTTTCTTTTATGATTTCTTTGAATTTGTTTTCTGGATTTTTTTCGTTAAACAAAAAGTCCAAAATTCCCAAATAGGGTATAAAATCAGTTCCTAATTGATTATATTTTGGATGGATGAAATCAAAATACTTAATTTGTATATTAGCATTTTTAAACATCTCTTGTGCTTTTTCTTTTTCAAGGTAATTTTTCGATCCTTCTGGAGAAAGGTATTCATCCGCCTTTAGTATTTTACAAATTTCAAATAAAAGCTTTTCTTTTTTTTCATTTGTTATATTCAAATTAGAAGCTTGTAGAATAGGAGTTTTTATATTTAAATGTTGACAATAGATTTTAATTAATTCCATATTAAAATGTACTAAGTGAGTATGTTTGTATAAGGCGTTTTTTAAAATATGATAGTATCGATCGAAATTAATGCTTTTAGAATAAGCATGATAGATGGTTTTTAAAAATTTATTTTTCCATGTATCATCTTGTTCAAATAAAATATCTTGAAGTGATGTTTTTTGCGGAACTTTTTGCAAATTCAATCCCAACATAAAAGTTTTATTTTGTAATTTGATCTTGTTTCTGCTTTGCCATGATCTTCTTTCAAATTGAACATTATCTAAAAAAACAAAAGTATCAACGCTTTTTATCATGTATATATAACCTATCCAAGGGTTGAAAGTAGGTTGCATTATAGCTATTTGCACCTGCTATCCTTTGAGTGGTATGCATATACCCCCCCCCCATTTGTGTTCAAACTTTGCTATTGTACTCATTTGATTTTTCCATAAATTACAATGTCGCTATCATGAACCAATTTTTCATCTTCTCCCATGATATTAGTATTTTCATAAGTGAGCACTTTAAAATCATATAGGTTTAGATATTCTTTTAAAATTTCAACAAGCTCGTATTCTTGATATAAGGTATTGATACATCCAAGTTCACCTGTGGTGTTATCGTTTGTGATTTTAAAACAATTGTGAGCTATTTTTTCTCCATAACCATATCTATAATCTTTTATACTTCTTGTTCTTAAGAAAAATAAAGCATTGTCTTTATACATAGAGTTTTGTTTGGAAATTTTTAATAAGTTTAAAAAATCTTCTCGCAAAAGATAATTAATTACGTTGGGAATCATAAAAATATCGGCATTGATGTTTGGATTTTTTAAAGGAAATTCCAAGATATTATCATTAAAAAATTCATATTTTTTAGCTTGTATAACATTTTTAAAATTATAATTTGCATTATCTATATTTTCTTTACTTAAATCTACTCCAATGCATTCATAATCATAGTTTGCAAATAAAGAAAGGTTGTTACCATTAGAACAAGCAAATTCTAAAACTTTTTGGTTGTTTTTTCGATGCAATTCTTGTTTAAAAAAGAATTTAATCACTGCTAAGTCAGGAAATTTTAAACCTTTTAAATCTTTCAAATACATTTTTAGTCCTTGGTAATTTTTCCATAAATTATAATATCGCTATCCTTGATATAAACTTTATTTTTTATATTGATATTTTCGCTCGTTATAACTTCAAAGTCATATAAGCTTAAATATTTTTTTAAAATTTCAACCAGTTCGTATTCTTGATAAGCGGTGCAAAGACAATCTTTTTCACCGCTAAAATCGTCATGAGTTAAAATAAAACTACCATTTTTTAATTTTTTTCCAAGTCCATAACGATGATCTTTAGTACTTCTTGCTCTTAAGAAAAAATGAGCATACCCCCCCCCATTTGATTGATACAGATTGTTTTCTTTTGCATTTTGCAATAAAGTTTTAAATTCATCTTTGCTAATATAATTGATTACATTAGGTATTAAAAATACATCTGCATTGATATTTTGATGATTTTTGGCAAAATCAAGCATATTTTCGTTAAAAAAACTTGCATTTTGATAATGCATGATTTCTTTAAAATTATAAATGGCATTTTCATGATTTTGTTTGTTAAGTTCTACGCCAATACATTCATAATCATAATTTGCAAATAAAGAAAGATTATTTCCATTATGAGAAGCAAATTCTAAGACTTTTGCATTTTTTAAAGTATCAAGTTTATTTTTAAAAAACCATCTTACAAGCTCCATATCTGGATATTTAAAACCTTTGATTTTTTTTATAAACATTTATCGCCTTTGTGGAATTGATATAACATTTTAGCAAATTCTAAGTCTTCAAAGGTATCAATATCACAAATTTTATTTCTTGGAAGCAAAAAGGCTTTAGAGTGAGGTTTAAACATAAAATCCTCTTCAATCCACGCCTTTTTTTTACCAAAATAAAATGCACCGCCATCATGATAGGCTTTGATAAGATCTTGGGAGCGTTTATTATAGTTTGATTCATCAAACATATGAACTTTATTTTGCCTATCAAGCCAAAAACCTCTTTGTATAGGGTATTCAAACTCGCAAGCTGAAAATAAAAATTTACATTCTTCTTGACTAAATTGCTCAAAAGCTTTTTGTAAAATAAACTCATCTATAAGTGGAGCTGTTGCATATAAGCAACATACATTTTCATAGATTTTACCTTGTTTTTCTAGAGTAATGATAGCATTTTGGATTACAGCAGTGGAGCTTGTATAATCATCACTCAATTCTTTTTTACGCACAAAAGGAGCTTTAGCACCATATTTTAAAGCAACTTCGATGATTTCATCATCATCGCTTGAGATGATCACTTCATCAAAAATACCCGAATTCAAAGCACTTTCTATGCTATAAGCAATTAAAGGCTTTCCTAAAAAATCAATGATATTTTTTCTAGGAATACGTTTAGAACCACCACGTGCCGGGATAATGCAAAGATTAATCATTATTTTTTAATAAAATTCTTTCATCATGTTTTAATTTTATTAGTGTATCATATAAATATTTTTTAGAATCAATACTTACAATACAAGAATCACCAAATAATTCTTTTTTAAAATTATTATTATTTTTTAAAATTTCTATCTGATTAACTCTAAAGTATGATATAACATTTGGTTTTCGAACATAGTAATTTATATTCGATTCATACATTTTTTTATTATGATCAATAATAATTCCACTAAAATTTTTATAATATCTATATGATACTTTCGCTTTTTCTTCTATAAAATGGGAAAAAGTTAATCCGTTGTTATCCATACCAAATAAAATAATTTTTCCATTTTCTTTAGCTAAAACATCATATACGGAATTATCCCCAAAACAACTGGTTGTATTATGTAGAAATAATTTTTCCTTAGCGCCTTTAATAGCAAAAGAAAAGATAGGATCATTGGTGCGTTTTACGCCATGCCATTTTGTCCTAAAGTATTCTGTTAGAAGTCCAACTTTGCTTTTGGATTCTAAATTGTTGTATATTTCATTATTGCAAAAACTATAAGTAAATGTAGGCATGATTAAAGTACCCTTTTCTCCTATAATCTCAAAGAAGCATTCTAATATAGTATGTAAATATTTATTTTTTGGAACTAATGGTAGGCCAATTTTTAATAATTGACTATGTACACAGACCACATCACCTTTATTTATTCCAATGTTTTTCAAAGTTTCAACTAAATCTTTTTGGGTTATAAATCCTTGACTTGATTTAACAATCTTTAAATCAGGCATAACTTAACTCCTCTTCATTAGATTTGATTTTATATTAATGATTAGTATCTATATGATTATTTAAAGCTTTTTCTAAAGCATTTTCATTTATATCAAAATTTTCAAAATCTTCTGTGAAAATAGTATCAAGATTAAAATCTAAATTTAATTTTTTAGAAGTAATTAAAAGTTTTGGTTTTAAAACTTCTATAACTTTTTCTACACGCTCTTTAGGGCTTTTTTCATCTAAAAGCGTATAAAAATTTCCACTTTTTGCAACACCAAAAAAAGAAAGCAAGCAATCAATTCCTTTGGGAAGTATGATTAATATAGGCTCTTGTGTGCTTTTTATAGGAAGTTTAGAGAGAATTTCGCTTGCTATTTTTTTGCTTAAATCATTAAATTCTTTATAGCTTATACTTTTGCCATTAAACTCAACAAAAGCATATTTACTTCCAAATTTAGCAACACTTTCTTGTAAAAAATCATTGATGTGGGTTATCATATGTATCTTTTTAGATGTAAGCAATATCTATTATATTGAGTTTGTCAAAATCTAAAGAAAATAGAATACAATTTACAGTTATTCCTGCGCCATAGCTAATCATAAAGATCTTTTTTGTAGATTTTATATTGTTGTATTTTTTATATAAAAATAATTCTATAATATTATTGTTTATACCAGCATCACCATATAATGGCAATCTATATAAAAATATTTTATTGGCATTAAGTTCTAGATTTTCGATCATTTTCTTATGAAAAAATAGATTTGGTTGGTGTAAAAAAAAACAATCTATATTGTCTTTATCTATATTGAAACGTTTAAAAAAATTAGAAATAATTACCGGTAGCTTATTTTGTATTGTATTAAATAAAAAATTATTATTGTATTTAGATGTTTGTTTGTATGTTGGACGATAAGCTGCAATAGGATGAGATTCATCTAAAACATGCTTACTGAATATTTGTTGCGTATAGAAACATTCTTGTTTGATGTTACTCTTTTCTATAATAACTGCACAAGCGCTATCACTCTTACTAATTCTTGCTAACTTTTCGCCTGGATAAGTTTTTTTACTTTTTGTAAGAATGCTGATTATTACTATTTTATTAAAGTGATTATTTTCTAGATATAAGAAAGCATCTAATAATACTTGAGAAAAACCAGAACAAAAATATACAACATCCTTACACAATGTTTTTTCATTTAAAAATAAATTTTTATGAATTAAACTAGAAACAGATGGGATAAGGTAATCTGGTGTACTAGTTGCAACTATAAGCATATCAATTTCATTTTTTGTTATTTGCTTATTTGTCAATAGCTGTTCTAAGGCTTTAGTTCCAAGATGAGACGCATATATATTTTTATCACATATATAATGTTGATTAATACCCATATTTTCTTGAGCTATTTTAATTTTTGAACTGTTTTTTTCAAATTCATACATGGAATCATAGAAACTTTTGCATTTTTTTGGCAAAACAATGCTAATAGCTGTTAGTTTATGTCCGTTGAACTGTAATTCCATGTTTATTCATAAGCCTCTTCTAACATAGTTTTTATAGTATCAAAATTTTTAAAATTTTCTACATTTATAAAAGATGAGTTAAGTGGTTTATTGTAATATTTTTCAATCTCTCCTATTAAGGCAATTATATCTATACTATCTATTTTTCCTTCATCAAACAAGTTGTCACTGTTTTTAGTAATATCTTTCCTATTAATATTATTAAAAAAAAATTGAATTAAATCCATAAATTACACCTTATTTGTTAATAATTAAGAATGATATTATATTATAATTTATACAATATTCATATAAAATAAAAGGATAAAATTGAAAGTTATTGTGCATATTGGAACTCCAAAAACAGCGACAACAAGTATACAGAATTTTTTTGCAAAAAACAAACAATTTATATCCAAGCAAAAATTTTATTATCCAACCGCATTTAGAGTTGCCAATAGACATTGGGTTTTGGTTGATTTTGTAAAACATTGTCTTGACAAATCAATGAATGAGTGTATATCTAGCTATAATTTCAACTTTCATATAAAAAAATTACAACAAGAAATGCAAGAAAACAGTGATAGTACTTTTGTATTTTCTTCCGAAGGTTTTGTTTGGGAATTTAACTCTAAAAACCAAATAGAGACTTTAAATAAGGTCTTGAAGAGACTCGGTTTTAGTGAAATTGTTATTATTGTATATATTAGAGATATATTGGATTATTTAATTTCAAATTGCTCTCAGGATGTGAAAAATAATTTGGGATTTTATTCTGATGAATTAAATCCTGAAGTTCACCCTAAAAAACATATTTTTGATTATAGATGGATTTGCGAAACCTATAGTTCAGTTTTTGGAGATTCAAATTTTATTGTAAGATTATTTGACCAAGAGGAATTTTATCAAAAGAGCTTTATAAAGGATTTTTTACATCAAATAGGATTAAAGTATGATGAGAAATTTTACATACCTGATAAAAGTAATGAAAGTTTAAATTTATATGGAGTATTAATTCAAAAAAATCTTAATAAGATATTGTCTAAAGAGGATATAAATAATTCCCTTTTACAACTTACAAGTAAATATTTTACATGTAAACATGAAAAAGATTTGAAATACATTCCAGAGCAACAAGTACTTGAAAAGTATTACGAATTTTATGAAAATTCAAATGAATGGGTAAGAAAGAAATATTTTCCACATAGAATAAAGCTTTTTTCAAAATCTCCGTTAAATTTTTACAACGGAGATAAAAAAAATCAATTGAAAATAAAAGATATAGAGCAAATAGTAGCTTATATAGCAGATATTATTTCTAATAAAAATAAAACTATAAAGCATTTACGCAAGAGCAATTAAATATTCTTAGTTGCACTACTTATCATATTTTTTATTGCTTCGAAATTTTCAAAATTATCAGGGGTTATTAACTCAGCATCGATTTTTATATTATAAAACTTTTCTATTTCATTTGTTAAATTGATAATATCAATACTATCAATAATACCATCGCTAACTAAGCTATGTTGATTTTCATCAATATCCGTTCTTTCAATATTGATAAATAGTTGATAAATATTATTAATTTTAATTTCCATTTTTTATCTCCTTTAAATTAATTTATCTTTAAAACATTCCTGTCAATCTTCCCGTTTGCATTTAAAACAAATTGTGCTATTTTAATAAATTTCTTAGGTATCATATAAGAGGGGAGTTTGTCTTTTAAAAAGTTTTTAAAATCTAATTCTTGCTCGCTTTCATAAAAACAAATAATTTCTTCTTTAAAGATACAAGCACAATTTCTCACATTCTCATGAGAATTTATAATACTCTCTATTTCTCCAAGTTCTATACGATGACCCATGTATTTGATTTGATGATCTATCCTTCCATAGCATAAGAGTTCGCCAAATTCATTATAAGCTACCACATCACCTGTTTTATAAAGCAAGTCTAAATAATTATCATGCAAAGGATTTTGCACAAAAGCTTGCTTTGTTTTTTCCTTATCGTTGTAATACCCTAAAGAAAGACAAGTTCCTCTTACATAAAGTTCGCCTTTAATTCCCACTTGATTTGGAGTAATCAAATTTAAATTCTCATCAAAGACTAAAAGTTGGGTGTTTTTACAAGCTTTTCCTATGGGCAAAAGCTCATCATCACTAAATTGTCTATCTACTATGTAAAAAGAGCATACATCGGTAATTTCAGTAGGTCCATAAAGATTAGCAAATAAAGCATTAGGAAGATATTTACGCCAAATATTGAGTTGTTTATTTGGCATGATTTCACCACAAAAAAGAATTTTATTTAAATTTTTTAATTTGATGCTATCTACTGCATTAGTATTAGCAAAATAAATCAACACAGAAGGCACCCAAAAAATTGTTGTTATTTTTTCTTGTTCTAAATATTCTAAAATCTTATTTGGGAAAGCAAAAAGGTGGTTAGGTAGTATATGAAGCGTAGCTCCCATTTTAACAGAGCTAAATATGTCCAAAATGCTATTATCAAAATAAAATGGAGCTTGATTGGCAAGTATATCTTCATGGTTTAATTTGAAAGTCTTGCATACCCAAAAAGTGTAATCAATCACACTTTTATGGCTTATGCTTACTCCTTTTGGAGTTCCTGTGCTTCCGCTTGTAAAAAAGACATAAAGTAAGTTTGTATCTATATGATTATTTAAAGCTTTTTCTAAAGCATTTTCATTTATATCAAAATTTTCAAAATCTTCTGTGAAAATAGTATCAAGATTAAAATCTAAATTTAATTTTTTAGAAGTAATTAAAAGTTTTGGTTTTAAAACTTCTATAACTTTTTCTACACGCTCTTTAGGGCTTTTTTCATCTAAAAGCGTATAAAAATTTCCACTTTTTGCAACACCAAAAAAAGAAAGCAAGCAATCAATTCCTTTGGGAAGTATGATTAATATAGGCTCTTGTGTGCTTTTTATAGGAAGTTTAGAGAGAATTTCGCTTGCTATTTTTTTGCTTAAATCATTAAATTCTTTATAGCTTATACTTTTGCCATTAAACTCAACAAAAGCTTTTCTTGTTCCAAATTTAATAACACTTTTTTGTAAAAAATCATTGATGTGGGTTATCATAGACTTCCTTAAAAATTTTTTGGTTATAATAGCATAAAATACAACTAAGAAAGACCAATATGCTTATTAATCAAACTTATTTTATAGACTCTTGTGATGATGTAGAACTTAATATAAAACGAAAAAATAAATTAGAATATAGAATTACTTACGATGATAGCAAAGAAATGAAAGCCATTGTTTTTATGATAGGGGCATATGGATCGAATGTTTCTATATTAGAATTTGATAGACAATATATTGCTCAAAAATATAATGTAATTGTTGTTAATGTTATATATTGGTGTTTTGGTGTAAGACCAGATAATCAAGAGGGGGGGGGTCGATATAGTGCAGAACTGATGATTTTAGAAGAGGATTTAGAAAGTTTAAGAAAAGTTGCATCTGAGTTGAAAATAGAAACAAATGGATTAAGTGTTGAATCTGCAGGATATTTTGTAAATGTTTTGAACCAGCATATACAAGAATTAAAAAATAAATCTAAAGTTGATGATGATTTTCAAGTTAGTATTACTTCGACTTTAATACCACCTCATGGTGAATATCAAAATTATGGTATTATGGCAGCAATTGATCATATAAATGTTTTAAAAGATATTATTCAAAAATATCCACAATTTCAAAGTTTACCTAAAATATATGGTGGATGTTCTTATGGAGGATATTTGTCTTTATTAATTTCTAAAATAGCTCCTTGGCATGTAAGTGCTATTTTAGATAATTCTGGAGAAGCTCTACTTTTGTTGAAATATATTATAGGTAGAAATTTAAATGAAGTTGAGTTTAACATTAGACAAAAAAATATTTCAGTTGGTTGTTTTTTAAAAACTTATTGGAACGTAGATCCTAATTCTTCTTATTGTTTTAAAAATGAAAATTATATGATTAGAGCTTTACTTAATCCGACTCATTTAAATATACAAGCGCAAAAAAATAATATTATAAATTATATAAGTTATCATAGTTCTACTGACTTAATGAGTCCTGTAAAAGATAAAATTCAATTGATGCAAATATATCAGATGTTGGGATATGATGTAAATTTTCATTTGATTAAAGATGAGGATATTGATGGTAGATTTATTAAGCATTCTAATCACGGGGGAGGTATTTCCATAAAAGCATTATTTAAAAAAGAACTACCAAAAATATTAGAAAAATATCAGGGTAAAATTTTTGATTTTAAACAAGATGAAATTTGTTATCCTTGCGGAAATAGTATGTTTGTTTTTAAAGATAATTATGATAAATTTGAGTTAAAAATTATATAGTTTTAATGAGGAAAATATGGAAAATTTTTTTGACCTTTTACATGAT
Organism: Campylobacter sp. GB48; assembly: GCF_049221845.1. Classification (NCBI taxonomy): domain Bacteria; kingdom Pseudomonadati; phylum Campylobacterota; class Epsilonproteobacteria; order Campylobacterales; family Campylobacteraceae; genus Campylobacter; species Campylobacter sp. GB48. The sequence continues at coordinate 139,524 of NZ_JBMJAR010000003.1, read as the reverse complement.
AAAGAATTTATTTTTGCGCCAAAATGTTATATGACATGTAATGGGGGATGTTGTCATAATATTTATGCAAAATATTTTAAATTTAATACTTCTAATGATGTTGTTTTACCTGTAATTGAAGCTGAATATTTATCTTTATTGAAAGCAGGAAATAACTATCTTAATAATCACAATAAAGTGGTGTATGAATTAAAAAATAAAAAGAAATTTGTAGTGTATTTTATAAAGTGTTCTTTAGGTGGTTTATGTAATCCACATAATTTAAGACCTTTGATTTGCAAGTTATATCCTTACTATCCAAAGGTTGATTTTGATGGTAATTTTTTAGGAGTTAAACCTTGTGCTTTGTTTGATATTTTTTATAAACATAAAAAAAATAATTTTTGCACGATTACGCATACAGCAGAGGATGAATTTGTTAATGAATTTAACAAAAATACAAAAATATTACAACAAGAGCCTATTATGATATTTATTTTTAAAGCTTTAGAGTATATAGAAGAAGCTTTGAAAAAATATACATATGAGTATTATGGAAAAGAAGTATATTTAGATGAAATGTCTGAAGATGAAAAATATGATTTTTTTGCTATGCAAGAATTAAATTCAATGACATTGAAGGCATATAAAAATGATGATTTTATTAATAAAATTCAAAATCTATATGATATTTTAGAGCAAAAATATCAAGATAGATTTTGTAAGTATTTTATAGATTAATTTACAAAAGCCTGCATAAGCATTTTTTGAATACTTTGAAAGTCTTCAAAGTTATTTGGTATTATAAATTTAGCATCTAATGATTTATTGAAATATTTTTCAATTTCCATTATGAGTTTCATTATATCTACACTATCAATAATATCATCTTCTACTAAATTTGTATCATTTTCATTTATATCATGTCGCTGAATGTTTTCAAATAAAGTTTTGATAAGTTTTGTCGAAATTTCCATATAAATCCTTTTTTTTGTATAATTTAATATAAATAGCATTATAGTATAAATTATATTAGCTTTATTAGTTTGTGAAATTTTAATTTTTCTATCAAATCTTTTAATTCATAAGCCTGTATGTTAAGTTTTGAGGCTATATCTAAAACATCATTCTTACTATTACAATAAGCTAAAAAAGTAGAGGAAATTGGAGTTTTGTTGGTTAATGAAGTATTGATGGTATGGTATAGATCCCTTTTTCCTAAATTGGGTTCGCAAAAAGTTGTATTTTGATAAATTTCATTCACTTCTAAATTCATGATAATTTCTTGCATAGCTTTTAAGCCACCTTGTAGTCCTTCTTGGCTGATGAAATTCAAGTCATCTTTACTAGTGTGATATTCTTTGTATTTGCTAAATTTAGTTCTGCATACACAAACTACGGGTAAATTTACTAAAGGGGAGCAGTATTGTCTTTCATCACTTCCTCTATCTAAAAAGCTAAATTCTTTAAAATTATTTTTATCTTTTAAAGTATGCAAAGCTACTTTATCTGCTAGAGTATTTTCACTTGGAGTGTGAATGAGTGAGTAAGCATTATCATCACCTATGCAAGAGAGTATAAAACCTGCTTTGGTATGTTTTTGTAAATGTTTTAAATGTTTGCTAAGATAAACTATACTCCCTATAGTTTCAGGAGCAAAAACAAAACGATAGTTATATTTTCTCTCTTTTAGCCCTAAAAGCCATTTAGCTAAAAACGCAGCCACCACAGGACCACTTAATTCGTTATTTGCCATAGATGGATGACAAAGATAAGTGGAAATTAAAATTTCATCTTTTGTTTCTTGCGTGCTAGATATAAGTAAATCAGCATAGTTTAAAATCCCATTTTCATGGTGCTTTGCATCAATGAAAACTTTATATTTTCCTTCTTTTAGTTTAATTCTATCTTCGTGTTTTATACAAAACCCCCAACGCCTTTTATAATAGCTTGTCACATAAGGTATGGCATCAGGCATTTCTTCTATAGAGTAAAGATGTTCTTGTAAGCTTGCTAGATCAAGCTCTGTGTCTATACCTATGCTATAGTTTAAAACATGGAGATTATTTTGTTTAAAATCACAAATTTTTTCTCCATCTGGAGTGATGATATAAGCATCGTTTATCTCCCATTCAGCAGGTACTTCCCAGTCAAACACTTTACTTCCACTTGCTATAGAGTGAATTTTTAATATACCCCCCCCCATAGCTTCATCAAGTATTTTTAAGCTTTGTCTAAAGCCTTTCCCGGTGATACTTCTACATATAGGAAAAAGTTCACAAGCTAGCTCATACATACTTTTACTCATGGCAATTCTTTTTAGTTTCTTCTAAAATTTTAAATAAACTATCTTTAATAAATTGTGCTTCTTCTAAACTCATTTCTTGATGAGCAGGTATGCTAAGTTCAGCTTTATAAAAATTATCCGCATTTTCTAAGAATAAATTTCCATATAAATTTTTATAAAAACTAAACTCATAAGTAGGCTTATAATGTACTTGTACACCTATACCTAAATTCAATAATTTTTCAAAAATAATTTCTTTTTGGCAATAAAACTCAGGGAAAAGTAAAATAGGATATAAATGTCTTGAGCTTTTTTTATAATCTTTGATTTTTATAGTGCCAAAATAAGGATTTTTTTCAAATTCTTTATCATAAAAATTCGTGATGATTTCTCTTTTTTCTAGCATATTATCAAGTTTTTTAAGTTGATTTATACCCAAAGCACAAGCAACATCACTTAAACGATAATTATAGCCTAGCTCAATCATATCACTATCCCAAAGCCTTTTTTTAACTATGCCATGACTTCTTAAAAGCTTGATTTTAGAAATTAATTCTTCATTATTACTAACGACTGCACCACCTTCAAAGGTTGTGATAGGTTTAACCGGATGAAAAGAAAATATGCTCAAATCTGCCATAGAACCTACTTTTTGATCTTTATAAGTAGCACCTAGGGCATGACTTGCATCATCAATTAATGGGATATTATATTGTTTAGCTAAGGCTAAGATTTCATCCATTTCTACACTATTTCCCGCAAAATCAACTACACAAATTGCCCCTATATTAGAGCTATCTTGGCTTAGTCTTAAAGCAAGTTTTTTCTCATCAATATTTCCATCACTTTTTACATCTATAAACTCAACCCTCGCACCTACCATTAAAGCTGCATTTGCAGTTGCAGCAAAGGTAATGGGGGTTGTTAAAACAATTTTTTCTTTTACATTTAAAGATAAATACGCAAGGTGTAAAGCAGAAGTAGCTGAATTTAGCACACAAGCATATTTTACACCTACATATTCACAAAGGGCTTGTTCAAATTCTTCAACTTTTTTTCCACCAGTTAAAAAATCATCTTTTAAAGCCTTACAAACTACTTGTATATCTTGTTCGTCGATATTTTGATGAGAATAAGTTATCATTTTTCAAGCTCTGTATGATTTATTATATTTAAAAGCTCTTCTTGGCTAATCCATTCTTTATTATTATCTGAGCTATAAGAAAAACCATTGGAAACTTTTTTTCCTTTTTGTCCTTTTGCATTTATACTAAAATCAACATTAGTGGTGTTAAATTGAATGCTTGGGCTAATGGCATAATAATTTTCAAATTCATAAGTTAAATGACTATCATCACTTGAAATCATAATTTCATGTAGTTTTTCACCTGCTCTTATACCTATGATTTTATGAGCTAAATGAGGAGCCATGGTTTTAGCTAAATCAACAATTTTCATAGAAGGAATTTTTGGTACGAAAATTTCCCCTCCATGCATATAAGTAAAATTATTCAACACGAAATTAACTCCATCTTCTAAAGATATCCAAAATCTTGTCATTCTCTCATCTGTGATAGGAAGTTCTTCGGCGCCTTCATTGATTAGTTTTTTAAAAAATGGTATGACAGATCCTCTTGAACCTACCACGTTACCATATCTTGTAACGCTAAATTTGGTATGTGAGCTTCCTGCGATGTTATTTGCTGCTACAAAAAGCTTATCGCTTGCAAGCTTTGTAGCTCCGTATAAATTAATAGGATTGCATGCCTTATCGGTTGAAAGTGCGATACATTTTTCTACATTATTTTCCAAACACGCATCGATTACATTTTGTGCTCCGTGGATATTAGTTTTTATACATTCCATTGGATTATACTCTGCAATTGGCACATGTTTCATAGCAGCTGCATGAATGACAAAATCAACATCCTTCATTGCTATATTTAATCTTTCTTTATCTCTTACATCACCTATAAAATAACGCATGCAAGTATCATTAAATTCTCTTGCCATTTCAAATTGTTTGAGTTCATCGCGCGAATAAATGATGATTTTTTTGGGTTTGTATTTTTGAAGTAAAGTTTTAGTGTAAGTTTTTCCAAAACTTCCTGTGCCACCAGTGATTAAAATGCTTTTTCCATTAAACATATATATTTTCCTATTGCTTGACTAAGTTTTTATATCGGCTGAAAATAAAATTATTTTAAAATTCTTGGCAAAGTTATACCTGTTTGGGCTTGGTATTTGCCTTTTTTATCAGCATATGTTACATCACAAGGTTCATCTCCTTGCAAAAATAAAACTTGAGCTATACCTTCATTGGCATAAATTTTAGCAGGTAGTGGGGTTGTGTTTGAAATTTCTATAGTGATATGCCCTTCAAAACCTGGCTCAAAAGGGGTTACATTTACTATGATGCCACATCTTGCATAAGTACTTTTGCCAAGACATATTGCTAAAACATCATTTGGCATTTTAAAATATTCAACCGTTCTTGCAAGTGCGAAAGAATTTGCAGGCACTATGCACACATCGCCTACAAAATCTACTACATTTTCTTCTACAAAATTTTTAGGATCCACAACAGTGGAATTTACATTAGTAAAAATCTTAAATTCTCTTCCAACTCTTATATCATATCCATAGCTTGAAAGCCCATAACTAACTATACCTTTACCTATATTTGCTTCACAAAATGGCTCTATCATATTGTGCTCTAATGCCATTTTTTTGATCCAATTATCTGCTTTTAAGCCCATTTTTGTCCTTTATAATTAAAGTGAATTTTTAAATTATATCTTAAAATAAAAGTAAAAAATAAATAATTGAAGTTATTTTTAGTATTTTTATATATAATTATAAATTAAGTCTTATAAATAAGGAGAATATATGACAAAAGAAGAAATCAAAGAATTAATGCAACTTTTTGCAGAAGCAAATATAAGCAAGATTAAAATAAAAGAACAAGATGGATTTGAAATAGAACTAGAAAGAGATATGTGTTGTGAATTACCAGCTCCAGCTCCTGTTGCTCCAGCTCCACAGCCAATTAATGTAAATGTAGTTAATGAAACCAAAGCAAGTTCAAACTCTTCTAATAAACCAACTATCAATAGTCCTATGGTGGGTACTTTTTACCAAGCTCCAAGCCCAGGTGCAGCGCCTTTTGCTAAAGCAGGACAAACTATTAAAAAAGGAAGCACTATAGCAATTATTGAGGCAATGAAAATCATGAATGAAATCGAAGCTGAATATGATTGTAGGATAGTAGAAGTATTAGTTGCAGATGGTCAGCCTGTAGAATTTGGTATGCCTTTATTTGTGGTGGAGAAATTATAAAATGGAAATTAAAAAAGTTTTAATAGCAAATCGTGGAGAAATTGCATTAAGAGCTTTAAGAACTGTAAAAGAAATGGGAAAAAAAGCAATTTGTGTGTATTCTACTGCAGATAAAGATGCTTTGTATTTAAAATATGCTGATGCGAGTATTTGTATAGGAAATGCTAGAAGTTCAGAAAGTTATTTAAATATCCCAGCTATTATTAGTGCGGCTGAAATTAGCGAAGCGGATGCGATTTTTCCAGGGTATGGATTTTTAAGTGAAAATCAGAATTTTGTTGAAATTTGTGCAAAACATAATATCAAATTCATAGGCCCTTCAGTAGCTGCTATGGCACTAATGAGTGATAAAAGCAAAGCTAAACAAGTAATGCAAAGAGCAGGTGTGCCTGTAATCCCAGGAAGCGATGGGGCTTTAGGTGGGGTTGAAGCAGCTAAAAAACTTGCTAAAGAAATAGGCTATCCTGTGATTTTAAAAGCAGCAGCAGGCGGTGGTGGCCGTGGTATGCGTGTAGTTGAAGATGAAAAAGATTTGGAAAAAGCTTATTGGTCAGCAGAAAGTGAAGCTATGAGCGCTTTTGGAGATGGTACTATGTATATGGAAAAATACATCCAAAACCCACGTCATATAGAAGTGCAAATCATAGGAGATAGCTTTGGTAATGTGATACATTTGGGTGAGAGAGATTGCTCTATGCAAAGACGCCATCAAAAGCTTATAGAAGAATCTCCTGCAATTTTACTAGATGAAAAAACAAGAGCAAGACTTCATGAAACAGCAGTTAAAGCTGCTAAGGCTATTGATTATGAAGGTGCAGGAACTTTTGAGTTTTTAGTGGATAAAAATTTAGATTTTTATTTTATCGAGATGAATACACGTTTGCAGGTTGAGCATTGCGTGAGTGAGATGGTAAGTGGGGTGGATATTATTGAGCTTATGATTAAAGTAGCAGAAGGGTATCCTTTGCCAAAACAAGAAGAAATTAAACTTAAAGGCCATTCTATAGAGTGTAGAATTACTGCTGAAGATTCTAAAACTTTCTTACCTTGCCCGGGCAAAATCACAAAATACGTAGCTCCAGCAGGACGCAACGTAAGAATGGAAAGCCATTGTTATCAAGATTATAGTGTGCCTCCTTATTATGATTCTATGATTGGAAAATTAGTTGTATGGGGAGAAGATAGAAACACAGCTATTTCTAAAATGAAAATAGCCTTGCAAGAGCTTATTGTAGGTGGGATTAAAACAACTAAAGATTTTCATTTAGCGATGATGGATAATGCAGATTTTATCAATAACAATTATGATACAAATTATCTTTCAAGACATTAGTTTAAGATAGGTTAACCTATCTTAATTCTTCTATATGAGCGTTTGCTCTTATTTTATCAAGATGATTTTTTAAGGCTTGTTCTCTTTGGGTGAGAGTATAGACATTGCTAACTTGATCTTTGATTAAATCAAATTCGATAGGATTTTTACCATATTTTTCTTTTACAAAATATACTATATAGGCATTTTCACCATTTAATACTGGAGTAAATTCTCCTATTTTTGTATTATTTAATAAAGCAAGCAATCTTGGATCTATACTAGCTGCATTTAAACTAATGGCTTTTGATTTAATTTGAGAATTTTTATACATAGGATTTTGCGCAAGTTGCTGTAAAAGCTCTGGATTGGTAGAATTATAAACGACTAAGTCTATATTTGAAAAAGTGCTAAATTTATCAAGATTGCTTTCATAAAAATGCTTTAATGCTTGATCGTCAATGTTGATTTTCGCATTTTGCATTATACTTCTATAAAGTTTTTCTCTTTCAAGATCTTTTCTAACCTTATTTTTAAAAACTTCAAAACTTAAACCATCTTTTTCTATCTTTGCTTGTAAACCATTAATGTCGGTTTTATTACCTTTTGCTATTTGTGCTAATTTTTCATTGAGTTCAAAAGTACTTACATAAATCCCTAGTTTTTTAGCTTCGCTTTGTTGAACTTTATCATCTACTAAAAATGCTATGGCCTTTTGCTTATCATTAGTTTTTAGTTCTTTCATGGTTTGTTCTATATCATAAAGAGTGATAGGTTGATTTTCTACTACCATTGCCACACCACCAAGAGTTTGAGCATATAAAATATTTGCAGCAAAACAACAAGATATTAAAAATTTTCTCATATAAAACCTTTATTTAAGTGTAAATATAGCATTATAACAATAAAAATTTAAAAAAGGTAAAAATATGCAAGAAATCACAACTCGTTTTGCTCCTTCTCCAACAGGATATTTACACATAGGAGGGCTTAGAACGGCTTTATATAATTATCTTTATGCAAGAAAAAATAAGGGTAAATTTTTATTGCGTATTGAAGATACGGATTTAAAAAGAAATTCACAAGAAGCTACACGAGCTATTATAGAAGCATTTAAATGGTGTGGGCTTGATTATGATGGGACGATTGAGTATCAATCCCAAAGATTTGATATTTATAAAAAATACATTCAAAAATTACTAGATGAGGGTAAGGCTTATTATTGTTATATGAGCAAAGAAGAGCTTGATGAGTTAAGAGCCAAACAAGAAGCAGCTAAAGAGCGCCCAAAATATGATGGTAGATATAGAGATTTTAAAGGAACTCCTCCAAGTGGTATTGAGCCTGTAGTGCGTATAAAAGCACCACAAAGTGGAGAGATTAAATTTATAGATGGTATTAAAGGCGAGGTTAGTTTTAAGGCTGAAGATATTTTAGATGACTTTGTAATTGCAAGAAGCGATGGTAGCCCAATTTATAATTTAACCGTTGTAATTGATGATGCACTAATGGGTGTGAGTGATGTTATAAGAGGGGATGATCATTTATCAAATACCCCAAAACAAATCGTTCTTTATGAAGCACTAGGCTTTAAAATTCCTAAATTTTATCATGTGGCTATGATACATGGTGAAGATGGTAAAAAGCTTTCTAAGCGTCATGGGGCAACTGATGTGATGGAATATAAAAATATGGGAATTTTACCTCAAGCCTTGCTAAATTTTTTAGTGCGTCTTGGTTGGAGTCATGGTGATGATGAAATTTTTTCTTTAGAAAGTATGCAAGAGCTTTTTGATCCAAATCATATTAATAAAAGTGCTTCTTGTTATAATTTTAAAAAGCTAGAATGGCTTAATGCTCATTATATTAAAACCTTGCCTTTTGAAGAAATCAATAGACAATTAAAAGATTTAGGTTTTGATTTAAGTCAGTATGAAAAAGCGGGATTTTTACTAGATATGTTAAGAGAGAGAGCTAAAACTTTGCATGATATTATTAGCGGGGCTAAAGTGTTACTAAATGACCCAAAAGAATACAATCAAAAGGCTGTAGATAAATTTCTTAATGTAACAAATTTAACTTATTTGGAAAAATACGCTATGGTTTTAAATGAGCAAAAAAATGCTTGTGAATTTGAAGAATTAACTAATCAATTCTTAGAAGAAAATAATCTTAAGTTAAAAGATCTAGCTCAAGCTATACGCATTGCACTCACTGGAAGCTCGGTAAGTCCTAGTATATTTGAAGTATTAGAATTTTTAGGAGTGCAAAAAGCTAAGCTTAGAATAGAAAATTTACTAACTTACATGAAGGGGAAATAATGAATTTAAAAAAAGAGGCTCTAGAATATCATTTAGGTGGTAAAGTAGATATTATTGCTAGAAAGCCTATGGATAGTGCGCATGATTTATCTTTAGCTTATTCTCCAGGGGTTGCTGAGCCTTGTGTTGAGATAGCAAAAGATGAAACTTTAGCTTATAAATACACTAATAAGGCTAATTTAGTTGCTATAGTAAGTGATGGTAGTGCGGTTTTGGGACTTGGTAATATAGGAGCAAGCGCAAGTAAGCCCGTGATGGAAGGAAAGGCTTGTTTGTTTAAAAAATTTGCTAATGTTAATGCTTATGATTTAGAAATTAATGCTCATAGTGTAAATGAGATTGTTACCTTTTGTAAAGCTATAGCGCCTACTTTTGGAGGAATTAATTTAGAAGATATTTCAGCACCAAAATGTTTTGAAATAGAAGCTGCTTTGCAAGATCTTGGAATTCCTGTAATGCATGATGATCAACATGGTACTGCGATCATTTCTACAGCAGGATTAATGAATGCTATGGAAATTAGCGGTAAAAAATTTGAAGATATTAAAGTAGTAGTAAGTGGTGCGGGTGCAGCGGGTATTGCAAGTGCTAGAATGTATAGAAATTTAGGGGTTAAAAATATCGTTTTAGTAGATAGCAAAGGTGTGGTTAATATCCAAAGAGATGATTTAAATAAATACAAACTAGAATTTGTAAGCGATACCAAAGATAGTACTTTAAGAGAGGCTTTAAAAGGTGCTGATGTGTTTTTGGGTTTAAGCGCACCTAAGATTTTAGATGATGAGATGATTTTAAGTATGGCTAAAGATCCTGTGATTTTTGCACTAGCTAATCCTGTGCCTGAAGTAATGCCTGAAGATGTTAAAAGGGTTAGGAGTGATGCTATAGTAGGTACAGGAAGAAGCGATTATCCAAATCAAATTAACAATGTTTTAGGTTTTCCTTTTATTTTTAGAGGAGCTTTAGATGTAAAAGCGACTAAAATCACTGAAAATATGAAAGTAGCTGCTGCTAAAGCTTTGGCTGATTTAGCTAAGCTTGAGGTAACTGATGAGGTAAAACAAGCTTATGGAGTAGAAGAGCTTAGCTTTGGTAGAGATTATGTGATACCAAAACCATTTGATAGCAGGGTAAAAGCTGTAGTTAGTGCTGCTGTGGCAAAAGCTGCAGTTGAAGATGGAGTAGCTTTGGTAAAAGAATTTGACTATCAAAAATATCTAGCAAGCTTACAATAGTTTTTATAAATTAAGTTTTATTTAAAATATTTTTTTGAATAAAACTTAATTTTTATTTTTAATCTTTCAATTTAACTTTTCTCTTATTTTACTTTTTACTTAACAATCTTAGAATGTAAAATAATTTTTTACAATAAATGTTAAATTTTGATATAAATTTTAGTATTGATTATATTTTTAATTAAATTAATTTATATTTAAGATATTTTTTTATAGGATACTAATACTTAATCATAGAAAGGCTAAGATGGTTTTTGGAAAGATAGATTATCTTAATTTACTCCCTTTGCATATCTATCTTAAAAAAACAGCTTTTCCTAGCTATGTTAAGCAAACTACAGAATACAAAAAAGGGGTTCCTAGTAAGCTAAATCGCCATTTGTATTTTAGACGTATTGATGCAGCGATTATTTCAAGTATTGAAAGTCGTAGAAAAAAATACAAAACCTTAAATGTGGGAATTTGCGCAAGCAAAAAGGTAAAAAGCGTTTTAGTGAAAAAACATTCTCAAAGCAAAGAAGATGCAAACTCTGCAACTTCTAATGCTCTTGCAAAAGTTTTAAAGCAAAAGGGGGAGGTTATCATCGGTGATAAGGCTTTAAAACTTTATTTGCAAAATCCAAAAGATTATATTGATTTGTGTGAATTATGGTATGAAAAGACAAAATTACCTTTTGTTTTTGCACGCTTTTCTTGTGTTAAAAAATTTTCTGTTTATAAAAAAATGATGAAAAATTTCACAAAAAGTAAAATTTTCATTCCACAATATATTTTGCTAGATTACTCTAAATCAAGAAATCTTTCTCAAAAGGAAATTAGCGCATATTTAAAGCTAATTTATTACAAAATAGAAACAAAGGAGCAAATGGCACTAAAAAAGTTTTTAGCTAAAACAAATAGCAAGATACTATAAAAAGGACAATTTATGAGTATGGCTAAACAATATATCAATGAAACTTTAGAAAAAATTCAAACAATTTCCCCAAGACAACCTATCTTTTTCCAAGTAATAACCGTTGTGTTAAACTCTTTAGAGCCTTTCTTGAATTTAAAAATTTACCAATGTTGTGCGATATGAGAGTGTATTATAATCCTGAAAATCAGCTTATATTTAAGTTGCATATTAACAATGTGGACAAAACTCAACGCATTTTGGCTATAGAGTGCAGTTTAACTCTAGTTTAGGTCCTTATAAAGGTGGACTTAGATTTCATTCCAGTGTGAATTTGGATGTTTTAAAATTTTTTAGGTTTTGAGAAAATTTTCAAAAACTCTTTAATATGTTTGATGATAGGTGGCGCTAAAGGTTGAGCAAATTTTGACCCTAAGGGTAAAAGCGAAGTAGAAATTATGCGTTTTTGTCAAGCTTTTATGGCTGAGCTTTCAAAAATCATAGGAGCAAGCACTGATGTACCAGCGGACGATATAGGTGTTGCTGCTAGGGAAATTGGATATATGTTTGGAGCTTATAAGAAAATTAGCTCTAATTTTGATGGAACCTTAACGGGAAAGAAAATTCCATGGGGTGGAAGCTTAGTAAGAACAGAAGCAACAGGATATGGCTGCGTGTATTTTACTCAAGAAATGTTAGCAAAATATAACAATGCATTAGAAGGAAAAGAGTGTGCAGTCTTAGGTAGTGGAAATGTGGCAATTTATACCATAGAAAAATTACACCAACTTGGCGCAAAAGCAATCACAATAAGCGATAGTGATGGATTTGCTTATGATAAAGATGGGATAGATTTAGATTTATTAAAAGAAATTAAAGAAGTAAAAAGAGCTAGGGTGAGTGATTATGCAGCGCTTAAAAAAGGTGCTGTTTTTACTCCAAAAAGCGCGTATAAACAAGGTTGTAATGGAGTATGGAGTATACCTTGTGATATAGCTTTTCCAAGCGCTACGCAAAATGAGTTAAATTTAGAAGATATTAAAACTTTATACTACAATGGGTGTCGTATGGTAGCAGAGGGAGCTAATATGCCAAGCACACTTGAAGCGATTGATTTTATGTTAAATCAAAAAGACTTTTTATTTGCTCCGGCTAAGGCTGCAAATGCAGGTGGAGTAGCGACTTCTCAACTTGAAATGCAACAAAATGCAAGTATGTGTCAATGGAGTTTTGAGGAAGTTGATGTAAAATTGCATAAGATTATGAAAAATATTTTTGAAAATTCATACGAGTGTGCAAAAGCTTATAATCATGAAGGAAATTTAGTAGTAGGTTCAAACATAGCAGGCTTTAAAAAAGTAGTTGATGCGATGATTGATCATGGTTATATTTAAAAAGATGGCTTAAATGCCATCTTTAATACATATAAAAAAAGCTTGTTATTTGATTAGCAATTTTTTCCTCTAAAGAGTCTTTGGCTCTGTCTATATTGCTAAGATAAGCAGTTCTTGCTAAAAGCGAGGTGCTTTGAGTAGAGTTTTTGGAGCTAATTTGTAAATTAACTTGCAAAAGATAGTAATTTTCTACTTCCATTTCAAAAACATCATCTATTTTATCAAAGTCATTATAAAAAAATCTCGCATTAGAGGCAATTAGCCTTTGTGCGTAAGAAAATTTTTTAAAATCTACTATATTGATATAAATTTTATAATCACTTTGTTCATTATTTAAAACTAATCCTAAATTTTGTAATTTTTGAGTGAGCTTAGCTTCTAAATTTGTGTTTAATTTTGAAGGGTTGTTGATGTGTAAAGAAAAACTTTGATTTTTATTAGCATGCAGGAAAATACCTTCATTGTTTGTTTGAATAAAAGTTTGCATAGGGCCTGTGCAAGCACTTAAAAATAGTGCAAGCACAAGTAAGAAAAGATTATTTTTGAGCATCGATTATGGTTGGTACGGCACGAAGACCAAGTTTAGAGTATTTTGCAAAAGTTTCTCTTACTGCTTTAACTTCAGCTTCACTAGGTTTTTTATAATCTTTTATATCTTTATCATAGTATTTTTTCATGATAGCAATTTTTTGTGCATCATCTTTAGCGTTTTTACTTTCTTTATAGATTAATGCAGATTTTTCAAATGCGCTTGTATCATGGATAGGGGTTAAGATAAATTTCACTTGATGGGTTTTTAGTGTTTCTTCTATTTTATCTAAATGCATTCTACAATATGGACATTCAGGATCACTAAATACATAAAGTAAAGGTTTGTTTTTATCACCTAAAGAAACAAACATTTTTTCTTTTTTAAGTTCCACTAAGGCTTTTTTTGAAAATTCAGCTTGTTGTTTTTCCATGAGTTTTGCTTGATAAACTTGAGAATAAAACTCACCTTTTTTTACATCAATTACTTCAGTTGTGATGATATTATCTTGAGTGAAAACGATTTCTTGGAAATTTTTACCACTAATTTCAAAATTAACTATCACGGCTTCAAAGTTAGTATCAGGAATTTTTTCTCTACTAGAAACACTAATATTTGCATTTGATAAATTTGGATTTTTCTTAAAAAAATTAATAATTTCTTCATTATTTGCAGCAAATAAAGAGCTAGCAAGAGTTAAAAGAGCTAGAGATTTTTTCATTTTTTTCCTTTAATTTAAATTTTTATCATTATAAAATGTAAATTTTAACACTTAGACTTTTAGCATTCTTTTTTCCTCGATTTTTATCACTTGAGGATAGTTTTTATCAAGGTATTCTAAATAAGCTATGGCGTATTTTCTTGAAATTTGAAAATGATTTTTTACAAAAGTGACATCTAAATGATGATCTTGCAAAAGCTTTAAAAACTCTTGCATGAGATTTTCAAGGGCATTTTTTTCTATAAAAAGATTATGCGCTAATCTTTTGACTTTGTTTTCTTTGGTGAGTTTTTTTAAAATAAGATCTCCATTTTTCCTATCAAGCTCTAAATATTCATAAAGATTATAAGGTGCGGTAGGTTTTATGCCTTCTTTTTTTAAAATTTCATAAAGCTCACAATGAGCCTTTTCTTGTAGTTTTTCAAAATTTTGTCCTTTTAAAAACCATATGCCATCTTTAAAATCTAATTTTTCTTGCATTTGCTTGAGTACATAAGCACAAAAACTCTCACTTGACCAGCTAAGCCTTAAGGCGATAGAATGAGGCGAGATTAAAGCATAAGGATTTTTAGAGAAAACAAAATCAATAAATTCTTTCAAAGTTTGCATAGCATTTAGATCGTATACATTTAAAGCTTGCTCATCAACAAAAACATGATCTAAACTTTTTGCTAAATTCAAAGCTTGCTCATGAGTGAGTTTAAAGCGTTGATAGCTTGAAAGTAAGCCAAAGCCAAGTTTGTGAGTTTGTTTTAAAAACTCAAATACTTTTTTAAAATCTTTTTGTTCTAAAAGTGCTAAATACTTAGCTTTTATATCTTTCTTTAAAGGCTCACTCACTGCATTTAATACTACACCGCTACTTTTAATACGCCCATTTTCAAGCAAGATAAATTTATCATCAAAACACAAAGGTAGGCTTTTATCAAACTCTAAACTAATATAAGTTTTATCTTCAAATTCTTTGATTACACTAATTTTTGCATTAAGCTTTTTTGAACCACTACAAAATTCTAAAATGCTCCCGTGTTTAATCTCTGTATTAAAAACAATCCCATCGATACTTTTAAAGCTTTTAAAAACACCTTTTTTGCTTAATACATAGCCTTTTTTTAACTCATGATAATCACAATTTAAACTCAAAGCAACTCTATTATAAGCTTTTGCTTCTAAAACATTTTCTTCATGAATTTGTATATTTTTTACAATGATATCTTTTTGATTTTCAAGGCAAAAGATTTTTTCATTTTGTCTGATTTTTCCTTCATTTAAGCTTCCTGTTACTACCGTTCCTATACCTTTTAGAGAAAAAACTCTATCAATGTAGTATCTGAAAATCAAATTTTTATCATTTTCTTTAGGCTTTAAACTAAGTAGATAGTTTTTTAAATTTAATATACTTTGCTCATCATAAATGCTTGTTGGAAAAACTTTTAAGATATTGATTTTAAAGGCTTTTAATTCTTTTAAAAGCTCTGTTTGTTTTTGCGCTAAATCCTTGCATAAATCAACCTTACTTAAAATAAGCACTACATCTTTTACGCCTAAAAATTCCAAAACCCTTAAATGCTCTATACTTTGAGTCTTCAAACCCTCGTTTATATCTATGACAAACATACATACTCTAAAGCCAAAAGCACCACTTATCATAGTTTTAATTAAACTTTCATGTCCAGGCACATCTATAAAAGCAATATTTAAATTTTCACTTTTTAAATTTGAAAAGCTAAGATTAATCGTAATACCTTTTTCTTGCTCTTCTTTTAAATCATCACCTTCAAAACCATTTAAAGCTTTAATAAGCGAAGTTTTACCATGGTCAATATGCCCAGCAGTGCCTATGATAATACTATGCATAAAATACCTCTTTGATAGCGTGGATTAAACGGTTTAAATCTTTTTCTAAAATACTTCTAAAATCTAGCACAAAATGCCCATTTTCAACACGGCCAATCACACCTTTTTTTCTAAATTTTTCTTGTAAAAGCAAAGCTTTCTCATCAAAACTTAGCACAAAAGTATCTAAGCTTTTATCAGGCATAGAGCCACCGCCTACTAAACTTTTAGAAGCTTTTAACTCACATTTAATAGGAATTTTTTCTTTGACAAAGAGTGCTTTTTTTTCTATGGTTTTTAAATCATCATTTAAAAGTTTTAGTGTAGGAATTTTTTCATATTCTTTTTCTAAGTATGCTTTGGTAGTTTCATTTAAAAAAGCTAGAGTGATTTTATCAACCCTTAACATTCTTAGAAGTTGATTTTTCTTTAATTGTTGAATGTATTTTTTCTTTCCAAGTATAATGCCTGCTTGAGTAGAACCAAAAAGTTTATCACCGCTAAAACTTAAAATATCACAATGTTTTAAAAGCTCTTTCACACTTGGCTCGTTTTTGCTAAGTTGTTTATTAATTTTTTCACACCAGCCAGCACCCAAATCATAATAAGATATGAGTTTTTTCTTTTTTGTTAAAGCATGAATTTCGCTTAAGCTTACTTCTTCAAAAAATCCTTTAAAAGCAAAATTAGAGCGATGAGTTTTTAAAATCATCTTAGTATTTTCATTGATGGCTTTTTCATAATCATATAAATGAGTTTTATTAGTCGTGCCTATTTCTTTTAGCTTAACACCAGCTGCTAGCATAACTTCAGGAATTCTAAAATTTCCCCCAATCTCAACTAGCTCACTTCTTGAAGTAATAACTTCTTCATTTTTTGCTAAGGTGTTTAAGATCAAAAATACAGCCGAGGCGTTATTATTTACAACCAGACAATCTTCGCAATCAAATAATATTTTTAAATTCGCACTAAGTGCGTCATACCTTGAGCCTCTTTTGCCACTTTGCATGTTAAACTCTAAATTTGAATAAGAGCAGATGATTTCTTTAGTTCTTTCAAAAATACTCTCATCGATAATACTACGACCAAGATTAGTATGAATGATAACTCCAGTAGCATTGATCAAACTTTGACTTTGCATATTTAAAAACTCATCAATACTTTGAGCAATTTTACTTAGCAAATCTTGCAAGCTAAAATTTAAATTTTCATTTTTACTTAGTTCTTTTTTACAATTTGAAACAACTATTTTTGCAAAATGAGATCTTAAATACAAAGGATAATTAGCCAAGTTTTCATCGTTTATAAGCGTGTTTATGGGTGGAAAATTTCTAAATTTGTTCATCTTAAACCTTAAGAATAAATTAGTAAAATTATAACTTTTTTATAATGAAATTTATATAATTAAGATTAAAAAATTTAAAAGAGAGTATTATGAAAGATTTTGTATTTTTAGAAAATGAAGATTTAATTCCCCTAAGCGATGATATTAGCATAGTTCAAAAAGCCTGTGATGAAGAAGTTTTTATAGGAAATTCAAAGCTTTTAAACCCTGAAGTTTATGCGCCTGAGATTAATTTTTATCTTAAAAACTCACAAGATGATGTGCTAAAAAAAGCTAAAACTATTGAGTCTTTATACAAGATTAGATCTAAAGTTTATGATTTGGGACTTGATTTAGAATACACCAAAGAAGTGGGCAAAAATGTAATTATTGTAAGCAATGAGGATCAAAACGAGCTTATAAAAAGCTTAAAAAAACAAGAATACAAGGTTTTAAAACTAAGCAATGAGCAATGTTTGGGCGTTTTAGGTTGCGTGGGCGAGCTTTGTGTGATAGCTTTAAAAGATGATGAGCAAGTAGAGATTGATTGTGATTTTTTCTTATATGATGTAAAAAAAGAAAGTTTTGATCAGCAAAGTGGTTGCTATGATTTAACTACTTTGAGTCAAGAAGAACTTGTAAAGCTTTTAAATTCTAATTCTCCAAAATATAAATTTAGAAATTATATTAGTTATGATGATAGCATTTGTCAATACCATGAAAGAAGAAGTATCCATTGTGGAAAATGTGCTGAAATTTGTCCTAGTGTGGCTATTTTAAAAGATGATGAACAAAGGAAATTAGAATTTTCTCATGTAGATTGTTTAAGTTGCGGTGATTGTGTAGGGATTTGTCCTAGTGGCGCGCTTGATTATGCACCTATGCCACGCAATAGCTTTTATGAAATTTTAAAATTTTATGAAGATAAAATTATCTTGATTATTCCTGAAAAAATGTCTATAGAAAATTTAAATATCACTTTAAAAGAAGATGTAATGCCTTTTATGATTAAAGGCGAAAACTATCTTGATCAAGCACATTTTTTAGCTATGCTTCAAACAAGTGGTGCGAGTGTGATTTTTTATAGTGATGGCTTATCGCAAGGTGCTTTAGAAGTGATAGCTTTGATGAATGAAATTTTTCAAAGAAAATTTAAACAAAATGCAATTTTTCTAGCTAAAGATGAAAAAGAACTTTTAGAGGCTATAAATCAAGCACATTTTATAGAAAATCTTAAATTTATTTCTTATAATCCTGCGCTTTTAAAAAGAGAAGATTTTGCTATAAGATTAAGAGAGCTTATAAAAGAAGAAAATTTAGGCAATATTCCAAGCAAAGAATGGATACGCTATGGAAAAATCACTATCAATACAGACACTTGTACCTTATGTCTTTCTTGTGTGGGAGCTTGTAATGTAGGAGCTTTAGTAGCTGATGCTAAGGATAATTCTTTGAAATTTAATGCAAGCTTATGTACTACCTGTGGATATTGTGAGGCAAGTTGTGCTGAAAAAGATACTTTGATACTTCAAAGAAGTGGGATAGATTTAGAAAAAGAGTATTTTTCTTTTATGGTTTTAGCTCAAGATGAACTTTTTGCTTGTGTAGAGTGTGGGAAAGAATTTGCTACTAAAAAGGCCATTGAAAAAATCGCTAGCATTATGAAGCCAAGATTTATGGGCGATGAAGCTAAGATAAAAACACTATATTGCTGTGCTGAATGTAAAGCAAAAGTAATGATACAAAGTATGAATGTGCTTTAAGCCAAAAGGCTTAAAGTGTCGAGTTAATACAAGTTATAGTTTTTTATACTTTACTTAAATTTAGCGCAAAAGCTTTTTGACTCAAAAGCACTTCATCATTTTCTTTAAAATCTTTAGCTTCTAAAGGGCTTAGTGCTACTTGGCTGATTTGATTACCTATGGCAAGTATGGCTATAAATATGCTATCTTGCTTTTGTAGTTTTAAAACGCGTGCTTTTATAGCAAATTTTTGTGAGCCTTGCGTCTTTAAAAAAACTTCATTAGGCGAGCCTTCTTTGATGATAGCTCCATTTTCTAAAATAATGACTTTATTAGCCAGTTTATAAACTTCACTTACATCATGGCTGATTAAAATAGTAGTGATTTTATAAGTTTTATGTATATTTAAAAGATAATCATGTAAGTGTAGTTTTATCTCATTATCTAAGGCGCTAAATGGCTCATCTAAAAGTAAAAGTTTGGGTTTTTGCATAATAGCTCTTGCTAAAGCTACGCGTTGTTTTTGTCCACCGCTTAGTTCTAAAATATGACTTTTTTTGTGTTTGCTTAAATCTAAAAGTTCTAAAAGTTCATTAGCAAATTTTAGATCTTTTTTGGCAAAAAGTAAGTTTTGTTCTACATTCATATTTTCAAATAAAGCATAATCTTGAAAAACAAAGCCAAGTTTTCTTTTTTGTGGACTTAGAAAGTTTTTATCATCAAAAAATACAGTATTATTAAAAGTGCAAATTCCTTGTGCTTTTTCAAAACCTGCTAAAATTCTCAAAAGCGTAGTTTTACCACTACCACTTTTTCCAAAAATAGCACAAAATTCTCCTTCTTTAACTTCAAATTTAACCTTAAGTTTAAATTCTTTTTCTTTATTTTTAAAGATTTTTTCAAAGTCAAGTTTTAGCATAAATACTCTTTGATAAATAAAGCGCTAGGATGTACATAAGCAAATATAAAATCATTTTTTTGATAGTCTTGCTCTAAAAACTCATGGGTGCTAATTTGAGCTTCGAAAGTGCAAATTTCATTTTCTAATCTTATGATAGTGATGATTTGTCCTTGGAAAATATCAATGATTTTTGCATAAAAGGTATTTAAAAATGAGTTTTCTAAATTTTTTTTACTAAGCAGGCATTCGCTACTTTTAAAAGCAAGTAAAACTTCTTGATTAATGCTTGCTTTTTCATCAAGTTCTAAAGCAAGCATATATAATTTATGTTTATTTGTAAGAAATTCTACCCAGTTTATATTTTCATGATTTTTTATAGTATTTATTTTAGCTTTAATCATGGGATATTATAGCCATAAGCCTTGAAAATTTCCTTAGCCTTTTTGCTTAAAATAAAATCATAAAATTTCTTAGCTTTGGCATTATCTTTGCCATAAGAAGTGATGATAATGCCTTGATTGATTGGTTCATAAAGCTTTGGATTGATTAAAATATAATTTTTTCCTTCTTGGAGTTTATAAGATTTTAGCGTATCTTCATATAAAGCACTTGCTGCTATAAAACCCATATCGGCTGCTTTTAGTGTTTGAGTAAGCGCTTCTCCTATAGATTTTGACTCGATGATTTTAGCTTTTGTTTGCTCATAAATTTTAGCATTTTGTAAAGTTTCTATACTAGCTTGACCATAAGGAGCAGCTTTGGGATTAGCTATGGTGATGATTTTTACTTTTTCTTCTTTGAGTGTGTCTAATCCTTTGCTTAAATCCATTCTAACACTGAGTAAAGCTAAAGCTCCTTGAGCATAAATAATAGGTTTTGTGCTAGCAAAATTATCATCATACAAGCTTTGTGCAAATTTCATATTTGCAGCCATAAATATATCAAATGGCGCTCCATTTTTGATTTGTGAGACTAAATTTCCACTAGCGCTTAAGCTTACATTGATACTAATATCAGGGTTTTCTTTTTGAAATTCTTTTTGCAAGGCTTTAAAAGCATAAGCTACATTTGCAGCTGCAGCGATATTTACATCAGCGCCATAGCTGAAAATGCACAAAAAAAGTAGGGTGAAAATTTTTTTCATTTTTTATCCTTTTAGTAGTAAATTTTTAAAAAATTATAGCTTATTTTTAAAAGCAAAAATAAATTTGTATTTTTTGCATATTTTCTAAGACTTATTCCATAAGCAAATAAAAATTTTTAATTTTTTTAAAGAATATTTTAAAAGCATTTTAATGTAAAAATTTATTTTAATTTTTGTATAATTTAAGATTTTAATTTATGAAATTTTAAAAGGAAAAAGCTTGTTAAAATACATACTAAGTTTGTGTTTATTTTTTAATACTTTGATTTTAGCCAATGACTTTGAAGATTTTGA
The DNA here is from genome assembly GCF_049221845.1 of Campylobacter sp. GB48. Taxonomy (NCBI): domain Bacteria; kingdom Pseudomonadati; phylum Campylobacterota; class Epsilonproteobacteria; order Campylobacterales; family Campylobacteraceae; genus Campylobacter; species Campylobacter sp. GB48. Next base: position 118,274 of record NZ_JBMJAR010000003.1, on the reverse strand, counting down.
ACAAGAATATCAAAAAAAAGAAGTCAAAGATAGCTTTTATACCTATAATAAAGCTATGAGTAAATTTAATTATGATCTTTATACTTATTTTTTAAGACCGGTTGCACTTTCTTATAAAAGTGTTACTCCAAGTTTTATAAGAACAGGAGTAAAAAATGCTTTTGATACCACAAGATCGCCTTTTAGATTTATCAATCACCTTTTAAGTTTAGAATTTAGAAAAGCTGGCGAGGAATTTGGAAGATTTTGTGTGAATGTGATTTTTGGATTTGGTTTGTTAGATAGTGCGAGCAAAACTCCTTTAAAAAGTTATGAGGCTGATTTTGGAACGACTTTGGGCAAATGGGGAGTAGGTAGTGGACCACACTTAGTGCTTCCACTTTTAGGTCCTTATAATGTAAGAGATACTTTAGCTTTGCCTGTAAATTGGTTTATGGTGCCTGAGGGTTATATTGAGAATTTTTGGGTTGGAGCAAGCGTAAATGCTGCATTAAAATTTAATGAATTAAGTTTTGAGTATGAAAAAATAGATGATATTTACCAAAATAGTGTAGATTATTATACTTTTATACGCGATGCGTATGAACAAAGACGCCAAGAACTCATCAAATAAGGAGATGAAATGAAAAAAATCATAGTTTTGCTTTTTAGCGTAGTATTTACATTTGCTTTAAATTTGCAAGATATTTCTAAAACTATGCAAGAAAAAATTGATGAGAGTTTAAAAATTCTAGATCAAAATAAAAATGATAAAACCAAAGCAGCGGAAAAAATCTTTGCTTTATTTGATGGTGTTTTTGATTATGAGCTTATGGCTAAACTTAGTCTTTCTACAAGATATGAAAAATTAAGTGAAAATGAAAAAAATGAATTTAACAAAGCTTTTGAAAAAAATCTTAAAAAAAGTTTCACAGATAAACTTGCTTTGTATGATTCTCAAAAATTAAAAGTGATTAATTTAGAAGAAAAAAACAAAAGAGCCTTTTTAAAAACTTCTATGATAGTAGATGGCAAAGAAAATTTTGTAATCTTTAAATTTTATGATAAAAATAATGACTGGCAAATTTATGATGTAGATATTTTTGGTATAAGTATTATACAAACTTATCGCTCACAATTTAAAGATGTCTTACAAAATGGTGATTTTAAAACCTTGCTTGAAAAGCTTTCTAGTGTTGATTTTTCTAAATAATGCTAAGTAAAATTTTAAAAATTTTTCTTAATTTCCCAAAGCTAACTTTGGGGATTGCTTTAATCTTTTGTATATTTTTTAGTTTTTTTGCTAAAAATTTAAGTGTTGATGCAAGTGCTGAAAGCTTGCTTTTAGAGCATGATGAGGGTTTGAAACTATATAGAGAAGTTTCAGCGCGTTATGGTAATGATAATTTTTTAATGCTTGCTTTTGCTCCTAAAGATAAAGCTATTTTTACTAAAGAAAATTTAGAAACTATAAAAAATTTAACTCTTGATTTAGAAAAAATCAATGGTGTGCAAAAGGTATTTTCTATCACTAATGCGCCTTTACTTGCAAGTTCTAAAGGTAAAGAGTTAAAAGAGCTTATCCAAAATATACCTAATATTTTTAGTCAAGATGTGGATATTAATCTGGCTAAAAAAGAAATTTTAAACCAACCCTTTTATAAAAATAATATTATCTCAAAAGATGGAAAAACAACGGGAATTTTGATTTATCTAGCGCCTGATCTTGTTTATAATGACTTGATTAATTCAAGAGATAATGCAAAAAGTGAAAATGCAAAAGAGCATTTTAGAGCCTTGATTAAAAAACACCAAGAAAACTCAAGAGAATTTAGTGCAAAAAGATTAGAGGAAATTACTAAAATAGTATCTAAATATAGTCAAAATGGAGACTTTTTACATCTTGGTGGTGTAGAAATGATTGCTAATGATATGATTAATTATGTAAAAAGTGATTTAAAAATTTATGGTCTTAGTTTAATGGGGCTTTTATTTATAGCACTTTGGTGGTTTTTTGGCTCTTTGCGCTTAGTGTTCTTGGCTTTGGGAATTTGTGTGATTTCGCTTTTTACTTCAAGTGGGATTTTCGCACTTTTGGGCTTTGATATTACCGTAGTGTCTTCAAACTATGTAGCTTTGGTACTCATTATCACTGTTTCTGTTGTGATACACTTAATCGTGCATTTTATAGAAAATTTACACAAACACCCAAAAGCTAGCATTTATAAGCTTTTACTCTCAACCTTACTTGATAAAGCAAGTCCTAGTTTTTATGCTATTTTAACCACAGTTGTTGGGTTTTTAAGTTTTGTTTTTTCAGATATTGAGCCTATTATCAAACTTGGTATTATGATGAGTCTTGGTATTAGTGTGAGTTTGATTTTAGCTTATATTTATTTTGCAAGCATTTTGGTATTAATGCCACATTTAAATTTTAAAGAGCTTAATCAAAATTCATTGAAATTTTTAAGTTTTTGTGCAAATGCAAGCTTAAAACATAGAAAAATTATCTATGGTATAAGTTTGTTTTGCGTGGCTTTTGCTTTGTATGGAATTTTACAAATTAAAGTAGAAAATAGCTTTGTGAGTTATTTTAAAGATAGTTCTAGGATTAAACAAGGCTTGTTGATTATAGATAAAGAGCTAGGTGGAACTATGCCTTTAGATGTGATTATCAAGTTTAAGCAAGATCCAAAACAAAATGAAAGTTTAGATGAGTTTGAACAAGAATTTGATGATTTGGCCAAAGATGATAGGTATTTTTTTAGTAGTGAAAAAACAAGAATAGCTGCTAAGGTTCATGAGTTTTTAAGTAAGCAAAAATATATAGGTTCTGTCCTTAGCTTACAAAGTTTGCTAGAGCTTGGAAAAAGCATTAATAATGGTAAGGCTTTAGATGATTTTGCTCTAGCGTTTTTATATGAAAATTTAGATGAGAATTTTAAAAAGCAAGTTTTAACCCCTTTTGTAAGTGTAGAAAATAATGAGTTGCGATTTAGCGTGCGTATGTTAGATAGTGATCCAAATTTAAGACGCGATGCTTTTTTAAAACAGCTTGAAAAAGACTTAAAAGAACTTTTGCAAAATGATAATGTAGAGGTTAAAATCAGTGGTATTATGCCTTTGTATAATAATATGCTTCAAAGTCTTTTTTCATCACAATTTGACACTTTAGCCTTCGTGGTGCTTGTGATTTTTGCTTTGTTTGTGGTGATTTTTAAAAGTTTTGTTTACGCTTTTGTGGCGATTTTGGCTAATCTCATACCTTTGGCTTTAGTATTTGGCTTAATGGGTATTTTAAATATACCACTTGATATTATGAGTATTACCATAGCTGCTATTTGTATAGGAATAGGGGTTGATGATATGATTCATTATATTCATCGTTTTAAAGAAGAATTAAAACATAAAAGCTTAGAAGAGGCTATAAAAGCTTCACATATGGGTATAGGAAGTGCGATTTATTATACTAGTGTTACGATTATTCTAGGCTTTTTGGTAATGATTAGTAGTAATTTTATCCCAACGATTTATTTTGGCTTGCTTACAGTTTTGGCTATGAGTTTGCTTTTGTTTGGTTCGCTTTTTTTATTACCAAGTTTTATTTTAAGTTATCATTATCTTAGGCAAAATTATAATAAAGCAACATCCAAAACACATAAAGCCCAAAAGCAATAAGCATGTATTTTATAAATTGTTTCATCAATGCTCCATTTTTTCTAATGCTCTTAAGATGTAAGTAGCAAACATTAGTGCTTGCGAGCGGTGTGAAATTTTTAATTTTACTTGCTCATCTAATTCGCCCAAGGTTTTATCAAAACCTTTTGGGATAAATAAAGGATCATATCCAAAGCCATTATTACCCCTTGGAGTATCAATAACAAGGCCATGCATATATCCATGCGTACTAAAATGTCCATATTTTGAGCTTATGGCTATGGCTGCAGTGTAAAAAGCTTTGCTTTGATGTAAGTTTTTTTCATGTAAAGCTTGGATGAGCTTGTTTCTATTGGCCTCATCAGTGCCTTGTTGAGAGTATCTTGCAGAAAAAATCCCTGGTGCATTATCTAAAGCCTCTACGCTTATACCGCTATCATCACTTAAAGTGATAAATTCATCTTGTTTTTTACCTAAAGCATTAAAAATGGCTTTAGATTTTATCAAAGCATTTTCTTTAAAACTCACACCATCTTCGATGACTTCAAAAGGGGTGATGATTTCATTTAAGGCATAAATTTCATAAGTAGTTAAAAATTTTTTGATTTCTTCTACTTTGTGTGCGTTAGAAGTTGCTAGAATGATTTTTAATTTTTTCTTCATAAATTACTCTTTTTATTTTGACTTTAAAAAAAGTTTATCAAAATCATAGTAAAATTATCCTTTATAAGGAGAAAAGATGTTAAAAACCGTTTTACCTTTGTCTTTTATTGTAGGAACTAGATTTTTTGGATTATTTATAGTTTTGCCGGTTTTAAGTTTATATGCTTTAAATTTAAAAGGAGCCAATGAGTTTTTAGTAGGGCTTTTAGTGGGTGTGTATGCTCTAACTCAAATGGCGTTGCAAGTTCCTTTTGGAATCATCTCAGATAAAATAGGGCGTAAAAAAACTATGCTAATAGGACTTGTGGTGTTTATCATAGGTTCTTTGGTGTGTTCGTATGCTGATGATATTTATACGATGATGTTTGGAAGGCTTTTACAAGGTGCAGGTGCCATAGGAGCAGTAGCCACTGCTATGATAAGCGATTTTATTAATGAAGAAAATCGTGGTAAGGCTATGGCTATCATGGGTTCATTTATAGGACTTTCTTTTGCAGCTTCTTTAGTGCTTTCTCCTTTAATGAGTGCTAAATTCGGCCTTTCAAGTTTATTTGATTTAAGTGCGATTTTGAGTTTAATTTGTATCGTGCTTTTATTTAGCGTTGTGCCAAAAGAGCATACAATAGTACATGAAAATACTAAAACTCCATTGAAAAAACTTTTAAAAGAAAAAAACTTAGCTTTGATGAATCTTACTAATTGTATGCAAAAAATGCTTATGAGTATTGCATTTTTAAGTATTCCTTTGGTTTTGGTGCATGAGTTTAATTACCCAAGTGAGAATTTATGGCATGTTTATGTGAGTTCTATGGTGCTTGGGTTTTTAGCTATGGGTTTATCAGGATCTTTAGGAGAAAAAAGAGGCTTAAGTAAAGAGATATTGCTTTTAGGTGTGGCATTTTTTATCATTGCTTATATTATATTTGCTTTTTCACATAATGCTTTAGTGTTTATGGTGGGTGTTGTAGTGTTTTTTATAGGATTTAATTTACATGAGCCTATTATGCAAAGCTGTGCGAGTAAATTTGCCAAAGTAAATGAAAAAGGTGTAGCTTTGGGTGTATTTAATGCTTTTGGTTATTTTGGAAGTTTTTTAGGCGGTGTTGTTGGAGGGTATTTTTTGCACCATTTTAGTTTAGTCACTCTTGCTTTTATTTTGATAGCTTTGTCTGTAATTTGGTTTGTGTTGCTTTTGTTTTTACAAAGTCCAGCAGATTTTAAAAATGTCTATTTATCTTTAGAAACAAAACATGATTTAAATGTGATTAAAGGCATAAATGGTGTTTTAGATGTGTATAAAAACTCTAAATTTTTAGTGATTAAATACAACAAAAAACTTACAAGCGAAGAAGAAATTTTAGCGATTATTGAAAAATAATCGCCTTTACACAAAATGCTTTTCTTTTAAAATTACATATAATTTTAAAGTAGAAATAAAGAAAGTTAAAATAGCAGGTCCAAGAATAATACCCCAAAAACCAAAACTTGAAATTCCTGCTATCATCGCAAAGAAAATTAAAAGTTCGTTAATTTGTGTTGGAATTTGAACAAGTTTTTCATTGATCCATTTAATGATATAAGGCTTTACTAAAGTATCTGCGATAAAAGATATCATAACCACGCTATAAATGAAAATCACTAAAGCGCCACTTAGATTGTTATTTGCAAATTCATATAAAGAGACAGGCACATAAACTAAAGCCCCGCCTACTACAGGGATTAAAGAGCTAAAGCAAAATAATATCCCCATTAAAATCGCATCATAACCATAAAATTTAGTAATGATAGCAAAAAGCACTCCTTGTAAAATAGCATTTAGCACCATAGAATAAAACACAACAGACATTACATTACTCACTTCGCTTAAAATGCCTTGAGTTTCTTCTTTTTTCATAGGCACTATGGTTTTTATATAGCCAATGAGTTGAGCTCCATAAAGATTAGCAAAGAAATAAAACACACAAATTAACACCATATCAGTTAGAAATTTAGTGCCAAATTTAGTTGCGCTTGAAAGATAGGTTAAAACATTTTTAGAGATGGAATTTAAATCAATACTTGCTAATGCTTCTTTGATTTTTGGTTCTATAAAACTTAAAGACTCAGGCAAGTGTAAAGAATAGTTTTTAAAATATTCTATGGTATTGTGGATATAACTTATATTAAAACCGCTAGCTGCCTTTGCAAGTTCTATAATAGCATATACAAAAGGGATAAAAAATAAAGCCAACATAAAAACAGTAGTAGCTGCTGCTGCAACGACTTTTTTACCTTTGAAAATACTTAAGAATTTAACATTAACATTAGAAGTGGAAACAGCCATTAAACTTGCTATGGCTATATTCATCAAAAAAGGTTTAAATAAAAAAAGTACCCAAAATAAAATGATCAAAATAAAACTAATCAAGAAAAAATTACTACTTTTCATCAAATAAACCCTTGTTGTATTTTAATTTTAAAACATCAAAGCTTTTTAAGCTTGCAATGCGACCTTTAGCTGTTCTTTCTATATAGCCATTTGCTAGTAAGTACGGTTCTATCACATCTTCTATAGTATTTTCATCTTCACTCAATGCTGCAGCTATGCTAGAAAGTCCTATAGGCTTTCTTTTGGCTTCAGTTAAAAGCTCTAGGTATCTTAAATCCATTGCATCAAAACCAAGTTCATTAACTCCTAAAGAATCAAGTGCTTCTTTAGCTCTTTTTTCGCTAATGACTTCCTCATCATTTACATCAGCAAAATCTCTTACACGTTTAAGTAATCTTAATGCAATTCTTGGGGTGGAACGACTGCGTTTGGCTATCTCTAAAGAAGCCTTTTTTTCGCAAGTTTTATTAAGCTTTAGGGCTGCTTTTTCTAAAATGACAGCAAGTTCTTCATTTTTATAAAATTCTAAGCGAAATTGCATACCAAAACGATCGCGCAAAGGATTGCTTAACATACCTGCTCTTGTGGTGGCGCCAATAAGTGTAAATTTGGGCAAATCGATTTTTATTGTTTGTGCAGCAGGACCGCTACCGATGATAATATCAAGACGAAAATCTTCCATAGCAGGGTAAAGTACTTCTTCTATTGCAGGACTTAAACGATGAATTTCATCGATAAATAAAATATCTCCTTCGCTAAGATTGGTTAAAATCGCAGCTAAATCCCCGCTTTTTTCTATCATGGGTGCAGCAGTAGTTTTGATATTTGCATTCATTTCATAAGAGATAATGTTTGCTAGAGTTGTCTTACCAAGTCCTGCAGGTCCGCTAAAAAGAATATGATCTAGACATTCATTTCTTTTTTTAGCAGCTTTAATGAAAATTTCTAAATTTTTTTTAATATTTTCTTGTCCTATGTAGCCCTCAAAATTTGAGGGTCTAAGGCTTGTTTCATAAGTTTCATCAGGGGAGAATTTTTCAATCTCTACGATTCTATCCATATTTTTTCCATTTTATTTTGTAAGAAATTTTAATTTTATCTAAAATTTGCTAAAATAAATATTTAAACTTAGATTATAGAAGTTTTTATGGGAATTTTAGAGCAATTAGAGTTAGATTACGATCTTGAAGAAATTGAGCGTTTTTTGTATTTTTTTAGAAGTCTTTGCGATGTTTTAGAGCCTTTGATAGTAAAGCTAAGCAGTGATAGCTTAAAATACAAAGAAGCTTTAAAAGACTTAGAGCAAAATATTCACAATGTAGTTTGGGCTGCTAAAAGATTAAATTTAGATGAAATTGCGAATTTTTGTACATTCTGCGAGGAAATTATGCAAGAAGCAACTAAATTTGATGGGCCTGCTAGCGATGAATTTGTGGATTGGATGTTTTTAGTGGGTGAACAACTTGATAGATATTGCAGTGATTATGAAAAAAATGCTTCTTTTTTAAGTGTGTTCAATCCTCAGATTGCAAATGTTCCGGATAAAATTTCTCAATAACGGGGACGACTTGGATTCGACAGGAGTAGAGTGGCCTTGGTGGCATGTCGCTTTGAGCAAAGCGTATAAAGCTCAAGTTAAAATTAAACGCAAACAACGTTAAATTTGCTCCTGCTTACGCTAAAGCTGCGTAAGTTCAGTTGAGCCTGAATTTTAAGTGATACTATCTAGCTTAGAATTTGGTCATTTTTGATAGTGTAGATTGAAATTTGACAAGTTTTGATTGAAGTTAAAGTCTTAGTCTAGCTTGAAATTTTGGAAGGTGAGTTTGGCTAGATGAAGTTTTCACCTTTGCTAAACATGTAGATGCCGTGGTTGTTTTATTTTTGGACAGGGGTTCAATTCCCCTCGTCTCCACCAAATTTAATTTTTCATGTATGTTGATTTATTAGAATTTAATATTTTAATAATATAATTTCATCAAAGGTTCCTTGCTACTGATAAGACTTCAAGGAAGGCTTCTTTTTAGATAGGTAGCGAGGTCTTTAATAATACTTTATTATTCTTTCTTTTGTTACAATTTCTTCATCTAAAATATATTTTTTTATTTTTTCATAAAAAAATATATCATTTTTTTCATATTTTCTTTGTATAGCCCAATTGATGTAGTCAATAAGCTGTAAATTAACACTAGAGGCACTACAATGATGAAAAATATCATATCTTATATTTAAGTTATTATTAGTTATATAAGTATTTACGCCATTTTTTATTGCTTTAATTTGAGTTTGTTTATTTTTTTGAACGGGTAAATTATCTGTTATTACTATAAAGTTTTTTGATATTTTAAGTTTTTCTAGCAGTTTTATGATTGCATAGCTCAAATTTTCAGCATAAAAATTAGATTTTTCTTTTATTTTTTCAGGTATGACTTTTGGTTTTTCTAATATATAAGAATAAATTTGTATATCATTGTCTTCAAATTTGGAGATTAGGTTGAAAAGATGTTCTCTTATGTACTTATTGTCTTCGCATGCATGAAATTTTTCTATATCTAGTCTATTATTTAAAGGGTTTAGATTTCTCTCAAGTAAAGAATATCTATAAGATGAGATGGCTTCATGTAGCTTAAAAGGGCGTTTTTTAACTAAAAAGCTAAACATGTAATATTTAGAACCTTTTTCACTAAAATCCATATCTCCAGATTCATCTACAAAAAAATACAAAACATCTTCAAAAGATTCCAAAAATGACTTTTCGTTAATTTTAAAATCTATATAATCAACTCTATTAATATTGCTAAAACTAATAAGATTTAAAATTTCTATAATTTCCCCAAGAATATTTTCATCACAATTATTAAGATCAAAAATGTATTTAGGATTTACTTTAAAAGTTATTGTGTCACATATCCCATCAAAGGAATACTTTAAATCCGCACCCTCTAGCTTATCTGCTATATCAAAATATCCTTTTTGTTTTAGTAAATTTTGAATAAGTTTTATAGCTTTATTATCTGATATATCCATCGTTTTATCTTTTTTTGAAAATAAAAATATATTATATTTAATTCTAATTTAAACTACAATATAAAGCTTGATAGATACTTTTTAAAAGCAGGTAAAACAAAAGAAACTTATGTAGGGTTAGTTTTAAAATTTTAAGAGAAAATGGGAAATTTAGAGAAAAAGTCTTAAAATATATTCCAAGTTTTAAAGAATAATTCTTTGCAAGATAATTCTTGCAAAGAATTTATACAAATAAAGAATTCACGCTTTCATTATGATAAACTCTGCGTATTACCTCACCAAAAATAGGTGCTACGCTTAGGACTTTGATTTTATCCATTTGTTGTTTTAAAGGTATAGTGTCAGTTACTACTAGCTCATCTAATGCATCTTTAGCTATTCTTTCATAAGCTACACCACTAAGCACAGGGTGAGTACAGCAAGCTATAACTGACTTTGCACCTTTGCTTTTAAACACTTCAGCAGCTTTTACTATGGTTCCTGCTGTATCGATGATATCATCTACTAAAATTACTTCTTTATCTTTTACATCACCGATGACATTCATCACTTCGCTTTCATTAGCTTTTTCGCGTCTTTTATCTACTATAACTATATCAAGCCCTAAAGCTTTTGCCACGCTTCTAGCTCTTGCTATACCACCTATGTCAGGACTTGCGATGATAGGATTTTTATAGTTTTTATTTTTAATATAATCATTAAAAATAATACTTCCATAAAGATTATCCACCGGTATATCAAAAAAGCCTTGAATTTGTCCAGCATGTAAGTCTATAGTAGCTACTCTATCTACTCCTGCTGATTCTATAAGATTTGCTACTAATTTTGCAGTAATAGGCACCCTAGGGCTTGCTTTTCTATCTTGTCTAGCATAGCCAAAATAAGGGATGATAGCAGTGATAGAGCTTGCACTTGAGCGACGCAATGCATCTGTCATGATTAAAAGTTCCATTAGATTATCATTTGTTGGAGCACAAGTACTTTGAATGATAAATACATCTTTACCACGCACGCTTTCATCTATTTGAATGCTAATTTCACCATCGCTAAAACGCTTCACACCTGCATTGCTTAGAGGCAGTGAAAGGTATTTTGAGATTTTTTTAGCAAATTCCTCATTTGCTGAACCAGAAAATATTTTATATCCACGCATATATAAGCCTTAGAAAGTTTTCTGTGATGATATAAAATTTTTTTTGAAAATACAATAAAACATATTAAAAGCCATGTAATCTTTTTAAATCCGCATCAATAGGAAATTTATTTCCATCTTTATCTACGCTTACATAAGTTACCACAGCTGAAGTTACATGCATACAATACACACGGCCATATTCATTAGCTCTTTGAGTAACTACTTCTACTTCTACGGTGATGGATGTATTACCTGCTTTGATGATTTTTGCATAGCAAGATACCAAATCACCTACGAAAATTGGCTCTTTAAAAATGATTTTATCTACCGCAACCGTTACAACTCTTTGTGGGGAAAGTTCTCTTGCGGCAATGGCTCCGGCTAGATCAATTTGTGACATGATCCAACCACCAAAGATATTACCAGCGGGGTTTGTATTGCTTGGCATAGCTATAACTCTTAGCTTAGGTTCTCCCATATCTTTCATACATTCTCCTTGTGTTTTAAAAAAAACATTATAATTAAGTTTTAAAAATAAAGAAAGGTAAAAAATGAATGATTTTAAGCAAATAGCAAAAATTGTGAAAAATAGGAAACAAAATATCAATAGTCTTTATAATATACTTCAAACTAATCAAAGTCATCCTTTGATAGATAGAGCTTTAGAACTAGCTAATCTTGAAAATGAAAAAAGCAATGTTTTAGCAATGTTGCGTCGTTTGGTGGATTTAAAAGAGGAAAATTTAGTCCAAGAGCTTGAGAAAAAAGGTTTAAATGAAGAAGAAATTTCTCAAATAAAATATAAAGTTTTTTCTTTAGTAAGAGCCTTTTATGAAGTAGAACACCAAGATTTAATCGATGAGATTAAGAGTAAAAATTTACTTGATGAGTTTTATTTGGCTTTAGTTCAAGGTGTGCATAATATAGGTGTAGTTATGAATTCTTTTGAGCTTGTTTGGAGTAAGCAAATTTTAGATACAAATAATAAAATCTTAAAAGAACAATTTCCAAATTTAAGTGATGCTTTGGAGTTTTTAAAACAAAATGAGCTTTATCAGCTTAATCAAGATGGTGAAATTTGTGAAAGAAGCTATGGGGCTTTAGTTAAAATAGGAACACTTTGGAGATTTTTACCTTATGCAAAAGCTTTTGAAAATGAGGTTTTAAAGCTTGAATATGAGTTTGATAAACTTTTAGAAAAACTAAGAAATTGTGCGTTAGATGATGAAAAAAATGCTTATATTGACTATATAGAAAAATTAAAATTTGCTTTTTGTGAAAAAGATAATAATGAAGTGGTTAAAAAATGGCAAGAAGCAGAGCTTGCGTGGATGGAAGTAAAATGTCCATTACAAATTGGTCATCCTTTAGAATACTATGAAGACTCTTACACACATGCAGTAGCACTTGAGTGGGATATACGCTTAGAAGATGTGAGTGATTTTAATGGGAGTGAGTTTAAAGATAAAATCAAAGAAAGTTTTGCAATGGTGTATGCAAATTTAGATGAAGAAGATGAAGCTTTGTTTGATGAAGTGAATTTTAATCTTGAAAAAACTCAGCTTTATATTTGTATGCCTATGATTTTTTATGGAGCAGAGCTTAAGGGGCTTTTTTCTGCTCAAGTAGTACCAAATGATGAGTATGTAAGCAATATAGCAGGCAAAAAGATCTTTGCTTTTTTAAATTATGTTTATGAAAATGCTAAAACCAAGCCTTTTATGAAGCTTTCTTCTATGGTATTTGAAAAAGAATTTTTAGATTATGGTAGAGAAATTTTATTTTATAATGAAAAATTATGGAAAAGAATTTATGAAGTTTCCACTATAGGTCATGAGTTTGGGCATATTTTCTTTGTGGCAAATGATAGCGAAAAGAAAATGAATGAAAGTGGTGTGTTTAAAAATATAGAAGAGTTTAAAGCTACTGCGGGTGGGCTTGTAAATTTCTTTTTGCATGAAGAAGATGACTTAAAGCTTCCTGTGTTTTATGAGCTTATTAAAAGGGCTATAGGATTGATCGCTTGGCAAAGAGTAGATGAGGTTAAGCCTTATTATACAGAAGGTTTGATTCATTTGTCATTGTTGTTTAAATCAGGGGTGTTATCTTTTGCAAATGAGAAATTAAATATTAAATTTGATGAGGAAGCTTATGAAGCCTTTAAAGCTGTGTTTATGCAAAATTACTATAAATTAGCAAGACATTATATGCTAAAAGAAGATGCTAAAAATTATTTAGATGAGTTTTGTGTTTTAGAAGATGAGGTGTTTTTACCACTTGATGAAGAGTGTAAGGAATTTGTAAAATACTACTATGAGTTACACAAACTTTATGGCAATGAAATCGATGAAAGTGGAGAGTTTGAAAAATACTCTAACGCAAAATAAAATTTTATCAAGAAGAACTTAGCTTTCTTCTTGATATTTGCTATTTTCTAATGCTTTTTCCATATCTTTTTGCGTTTTTAAAATAGCTTTGCTAAAACCATTTAGCACTGAAAATGGGGCAAATTGCGCCGCTCTTTTTTCTCTTGGCATTGGCGGGAATTGTTTTGATTTTTGATATTTTATGTCTATTATATCTTTATAATCATCATGCATGATGACCTCCTATTAAAGAAGTAATTTCTTTGGTTTCATTATCTAAACTTGAAGCTTTTAAAATAGCTTTTTTACCAAATTTTTGCATGATTTGAAGTCTTGCTTTTTGGAGCTTTTCTTCTTTTTCAAGTTGATTTTTTTCTTGCAAAATTGCATTAAAATCACTAAATAAATTTAATTCTTGGAAATTTTCTTGTGCTTTATCTGTGATATTATTTAAACTTAGACTGATTTTTCTAATGCTTAAGTTTTTATTGCTGATTTTGCAAAATAGTTCTAAGGCTTTTTTATTGATGATTTTTAAAGAATGGGTGAAATTTTCTAAATTTATACTTCCATGAGCATTTTTAGGTATAGTTCTTCCGTAATTATCTTTAGTAATAGCTCCTTTATAAGAACTCAAAAAACTTGAATTTTCTAAATTGCTTTTATCATATTGTATATCTAGCGTGATATGATTTGTTTTAAGGTTATTTTGTATAAGTTCAAGCACTAAATGATCGACAAGTTCTTTTAAAACTTTTATTGTTTGATTATTATCATATGCAAAAGGCAAAACCTTAGCCATGATTTTAGAGTGATTTTGCGATTTGTAGTTTTTAATATCTTTCATCGTGCAAGTTTCAATACCCCATGCATGATCGATTAATAATTCAGCATTAACACCAAAGTGTTTATAAAGCAAAGCTTCGTGTTTTAAAGAAAATCTTGCAAGATCTCCCATAGTATGAATGTTTAAATTCGCAAGTTTTAAGGCAATGCCTTTGCCTATACGCCAAAAATCTTTTAAAGGTTTGTGTTGCCATAATTTATATCTGTATAATTTTTCATCTAAAAAGGCTATAAGTAAGCCATTTTCATCTACTTGTTGTCTTTTGGCAAGTATATCCATGGCAATTTTAGCTAAGTATAAATTTGTACCTATACCTGCTGTTGCAGTGATTTTACTTGTATGTAAAATATCAAGTAAAACCTTAGTAAGTAGTTCATAAGCTGAAAGTTTGTATTTTTCAAGATAAGAACTAAGATCGATAAAAACTTCATCAATAGAGTATATATGGATATCTTTAGTATCAAAATACTTCAAATAAATGCTGTATATTTTTGTGCTAAATTCTATATAAGTTGCCATTCTGGGTTTGGCGATGATGTAATCTAGTTCTAAATTTAAATCATTTTCAAGTTCTAACGTATCAAAACTTTTAGCTTTAAAGCAGTGTTTTTGAGCTTGTTTTAATCTTTCTTGATTGATTGAATGGATTTTTTGTTTAAACTCAAAAAGCCTTAGTCTGCCGGGTATATTGTAAGTTTTTAGTGCAGGTGAAACTGCTAGTATGATGGTTTTATCTGTTCTTGATTCATCTGTTACAATAAGATTAGTTGTTAAAGGATCTAAATTTCTTAAAACACATTCAGCTGAAGCGTAAAAAGATTTCAAATCAATAGAAGCATAAATTTGCATAGTATGTGAGCTTGCCTTTAAATTTATTATAATTATAACAGTAAAAATTATTAAAATAGATGAAAGGAAATGGATTTTATAAGGTGGCGGACAGAGAGGGATTTGAACCCTCGAGACCCGTTAAGATCTGCACCCTTAGCAGGGGTGTGGTTTCAGCCACTCACCCATCTGTCCGTATTAAAAGGGAAAGTATATCTTAATGTTTATAAGATATACCTTAAATTTATACACTAAGATAAGCTATGATTAAAGTTATAACAAAACCAGCGCCTAAAACTGCGATTTGTTTGCCTCTGTCCTTGCGTATAGCTATGATAGTGATTAAAAGTCCTGAAATATAAAGGATTATCATAGCAAGTGCAAAAGCTAGCCCAAGAATAGAAAAATACCACATACCTTTATCTTTGTGAAGTAAAATCATATTACCAAGTAAGCTTCTTTCTTTCGTGATAATTTCATAATTGTTTTCATCTATTTTAACAATACTTGCAGTATAGTTTATAGCACCAAGCTCTATACCATCACCTTTTTTGTTAAGTTTTGGTTCTAAAGATGAAGGAAGTTTTAAATTATTTTTCTTTAAAAAATCAATTAAAAATTCAGCTTCAGCACCTTCTTGGATAATGGCTTGAACTTTTTGACTTTGAATTTTAGCTCCACTTTCTCCATCAAAACCAGCTATATAAGCAAAACCAGTAACAGCATATAAAAATGCTAGTGGCAAGAAAAATAAGCTAATATAAATGTGAATTTGTCTGAATAATTTGTTCTTATTCATTTTTTAACTCCTTTTTTAAAATAATAAAAAGTATATTATTAAAAAATGAAGTGAAAATAAAATTTAATCTTTTTTAAATTTGCGTGCTAAGGTAAAAAAACTGCGTGCGATTCCATAAAACACATATAAGCTTGCAACGATTAATGCACTTTCTAAAAAATACAAATAAAGCATAGAAAATAAGACTACCAAAAGGATTAACACTTTTAAAACATTTGCACGTTTTAAATCGATTTTTTTAAAACTTGGATATCTTATATTACTTACCATTAAAAAAGCTAAAAGTATTTGAATGCATACTATCATTAAAGAAAAATCATGTAAAAAATCATAATATAAATAAGCACTAACCCATAAAGAACTTACAACTGCAGCTGTTGGTATGGGAAGTCCTATAAAAACTGAAGGCTCATAAGTGCCTGTGGTGACATTAAATCTTGCTAAGCGTATGGCACCAAAAACTACAAACAAACCTGCTATTAAGGAGCCAAAACGACCATATTCATAACCTATGCTCATATAAAAAAGCATAGCAGGTGCAACACCAAAGGCTATTAAATCTGCTAATGAATCAAATTCAACTCCAAATTTAGAAGTTGAATTTGTAGCTCTTGCAACGCGTCCATCTAAGCCATCGCAAATTAATGATAAAATGATATAAATTAATGCTTTATCAAAATTTTGATTAATAGAAGCAATCACTGAAATAATGCCTAAAAATATAGAAGCAGCTGTAAAAAGATTAGGTAAAATATAAATTAGTTTAAAATTCATGGATTTAAATACCCTATCAATGCACCAATGCGTACTTTGTCATTTTCATTTACACAAATTCTAGTATCTTTTGGAAGCAATAAACTTACACTACCATCAAACATAAAACCTATATTTTGTCCATGGTTTAAATGATGGCCAAAATCATCAATATGAGCTTTTCTATTTAAAGCACCAAAAATGATGCGTAATGCCCATTGTTTGCTTTTAGAGCGTGCTAAAAATAGCATTCTTTCGCCCATTAAATTTGTATTTTTCATAAATGGACATAAAAAAAGCCCATGTCTTAGTCTAGTTTCTTCTATATCCATATCAAGTGGAGCTATGATATTGCCTTGATGAATGATATTGTTTATAATTTGTACTTCTATACATTCGCCAAGCTCTTTATATGAGCTTGTTTTAATGCTTTTTATTTTTCCTTCTATGGGAGCTATGATAGTATTTGGATCTGCTATATAATCGATTTTACTAGTTCTAAAAAGACAAGCAAAAAGTATAAAAATACACCATAAAAGCCAAGAAAATCCCCATATAAATTGAGCTATTGCAAAAACTATAGCTAGAACTATGAGTAAATTCCAGCCAGCCTTTGCAATAAAATTTGTTTTCATTAGTTATCCTTAGTAGCTTCTTGCTCTTTTTCTTCTAAGCGCGTTGGAAGATTATTTTCTTCTTCATAGTTTTTAATAATCTCTCTTACTTTAGCACCATCAATAGTTTCTTCTTCATAGAGTGCTTGTACCATTACTTCTATAGCACCACTATAAGTTTTTAAAATTTCTTTTACACCCGCATAGCGTTCATCTAAGGTTTTCTTTACATACTCATCTAAATCTTGAGCCATTTTATCAGAATAATCTTTGATGGTTTGTCCACCACTTAAGAAAGTATTTCTTTGTTTTTCAAGCACCATTAAACCCGCGATTTCACTCATACCATACATAGAAATCATAGCTTTTATGATATCAGTTGCACGCTCAAGGTCATTGCTTGCACCAGTTGAAATTTCTTTAATGAAAATTTCTTCAGCTGCACGCCCACCTAAAAGCACATCAACTTCAGCTAAAAGCTCATGTTTTTGCATTAAAAATTTATTTTCTTCAGGGGTATTGAGTGTATATCCTAAAGCTGCTAAACCACGCGGTATAACAGAAACTTTACTTACTTTTTTAGCGCCTTTTGTGGTTTCAGCGATTAAAGCATGGCCGCATTCATGATAAGTTACGATTTTTTTCTCTTTATCATTAATTCTACGTGATTTTTTCTCAAGTCCTGCTATAGCTCTTTCTACTGCTTCAACTAAGTCTTTTTGCTCTACATGTTTTTTAGAATCCCTACCTGCAAGTAAAGCTGCTTCGTTAATGATATTTGCTAAATCAGCACCTGCAAGACCTGCTGTTAATCTTGCGATATCTTCTACTTTTACTTCAGGTGAAATTTTAACATCTTTCATATGAACTTTTAAAATATCACATCTACCTTTAAAATCAGGCTTATCTACTAAAACTTGTCTATCAAAACGCCCCGGTCTAAGCAATGCCGCATCTAAGACTTCAGGACGGTTTGTCGCTGCTAATACGATTACTGGTGAGCTTTCAGTGCCAAAGCCGTCCATTTCTGCTAGAAGTTGGTTTAAAGTTTGCTCTCTTTCGTCATTTCCACCCATCATGCCACTTGCGGCACGTGATTTGCCTATAGCATCGATTTCATCTATAAATACAATAGCTGGAGCTTCTTTTTTAGCATTTTCAAATAAATCTCTAACCCTACTAGCTCCAACACCCACAAACATTTCTATGAAAGATGAACCTGATACGCTAAAAAATGGCACATCAGCTTCGCCTGCTACTGCTTTTGCAAGTAAAGTTTTACCCGTACCTGGAGGGCCTACAAGTAAAAGTCCTTTTGGAATTTTTGCGCCAAGATTGATGTATCTTTCGGGATATTTTAGAAAATCAACAATTTCTTTAACTTCTTCTTTTGCTTCCTCAACACCTGCAACATCATTGAATTTAACTTTTGGTTTTTCTGAATTTACAAGTTTTTTAGAGCTTCCTATGCCAAGTATGGATCCGCCCATATTTTTTTGCATACGAGAAGCTAAAAACATCCATATACCAAAGAAAATAAATACCGGTAAAACCCAAGAAAGTAAGATATCTATAAACCAATTACTTTCGTTAAAAGCTCCATAAGAAACGCCTTTTGAATCAAGCAAAGGCACAAAAGTAGCATCATTTGGAACTTTTTTAGTAATATATACCATATTTCCTGCTTTAGACACTGCTTTTATGGTAGTTTGACCTATGTTAACTTGGGCAATTTGATTGTTTTCGATTAAAGTTTTTAATTCAGAATAAGTAACTTTTTTGGTATTTTCTCCGCCCATAATACCCATGCTACCATCATCTGAAAATCCTTTAAATAAAAGAATCATCACAATGGCAAAAATAGCGAAAATAAAAATAGGGTTTTTATTAAAAAAGCTATTATTGTTTGGATTATCTTTTGGTTCGTTTGATTTTTTATTCATTATTTTGTTTCCTTTTTGTAAGCTAAACTCAACCACTCTCCTTTGTGTTTGCATTCCAACAAAGTCAAATCTTTGAATTTACCTTTAATTCTTTCTTCGTATTTGTTTAAAATACCAGATAAGATTAAAATTCCACCTTCTTTGGTTTTTTCTTTAAGATCTTTTTCTAGTATGATTAAAATATCAGCAATGATATTTGCCACAACTATATCATATTTATGTAAGCTTTTATTAATAGAACCTACCCAAATATCATCAAAGCTAATTTGATTTAATTTTGCATTTTCCTTGCTTGCAACTATGGCTAGCTCATCTGTATCGCAAGCTTGCACTTTAGCTCCAAGCTTTGCCATGATGATACTTAAAATCCCACTTCCACAGCCTACATCTAAACAAAATTTGGAATCATCTGTGTATTTTTGTAAAAATTCTATACAAGTATAAGTGCTTTCATGGTGTCCTGAACCAAAAGCTAAGGCAGGATCTATAATGATATTGATCTTATCTTGCATAGGTTTTTGCCAAGTGGTATGAATGTGAATATTGTCAATAGTTAAAGCTTGTATGCCTTTTTTATACTCTTCTATCCAGTTTTTATTTTCTTTTTTTTCTAAAGTAGAGTGAAAATAAATCTTAGTGTTAAATTTTTCACATAATTTTTGATGAAAATTTTGTAAGGCTATTTGAATGAGTTCTATATCTTCTTCTGATCGTATATAAATGCCATCGTTTTTTTCTTCTATGGCATCTATATCTAGAGAAAAAATAAGATCAAGGAACAAATCTAAATATTCCTTGTCTGTTTGAAAAAAAAGTTCGTAATAATGTGTTTGCATAAAAACTTATAATTAGCCTTCGTTTGTTCCTAAAACATCTTCAAGTTTTTCTTTTAATACTTGAGGTGTAAAAGGTTTTACGATATAGTTATTTACACCTGCTTTTAAAGCTGTAATAACTTCTGCCTTACCACCTTCTGTAGTTACCATGATAATAGGCATATCAGCATATTTTTCTTCCGCTCTTACTTTTTTTACTAATTCTAAGCCATTCATTTCAGGCATATTCCAGTCGGTAATTAAAATTTTAATATCATCATTTTTTGAAAGTAAATCCCAAGCTTCAACTCCATGTTCAGCTTCTAAAACATCTTTATGACCTAATCTTACAAGAGTGTTTTTGATTATTCTTCTCATGGTGGAACTATCATCAACTACTAATAACTTCACTTTTTTTCCTTTATTTCGATGTAATTACATAAACGCAATTGTATCGTTTTTATTTTTATTAATCAATTAAAAGTATATATTATACCATTTTAAAATAAAATTAGAATTTAATTACTCTCCATTTTTGTTATGGTTAAACTCAGGCACAATTTCCTTTAAAACTTTTGCAGGATCTACGCTTTGGAGTAATTTTTCTATTTCTTGATTTAAAATTTTCAAATCTTTAATTTCGCTAGTGGTAACAAAAATACTTTCATATTGAGTTTTTAAATCATCTTCATGGATTAAAAGCTCTTCATAAAGTTTTTCACCTTTTCTAAGTCCGGTGATTTTAATTTCTAGCTTTTTATTAGAAAGTAAAAGCATTTTTTTAGCTAAATCCATAATTTTAATAGGCTCACCCATATCAAGTACAAATAATTCTCCACCTTTTGCAATAGCCGCAGCTTGTAAAACAAGCTGCACAGCCTCATCTACTAACATAAAATAACGTACTATATCAGGATGAGTAAGAGTAAGTGGCTCATTAGCTGCAATTTGAGCTTTAAATTTAGGTATAACACTTCCACTTGATCCTAAAACATTGCCAAAACGTACACAAGCTACTTCAAAATTTTCACAACTTGAACTTAGCGCATAAAGCTCGCAAATTCTTTTTGTGCAACCCATGATATTAGTTGGTCTTACAGCCTTGTCTGTGCTTATCATAACAAATTTAGCAACCTTGTAAGTCTTTGCAAGATCGATTAAATTTTTAGTACCTATGATATTATTTAAAATAGCTGAATGTGGATTTTGCTCACACAAAGGTACATGCTTGTAAGCTGCTGCATGTAAGATTAAATCTATGTTTTTTTCTTGTAAAAGTTTTTCTAAAGCTTCTTTGTTTAATATACTCATCATAATAGGTTCGATTTTTTCTTTATGTAAGCTTAATTCTTCATTGATTTTATATAAATTATACTCACTATGATCAAGCATGATTAAGTGTTTTGCTCCAAATTTAATGCATTGTTTGCAAAGCTCACTTCCTATAGTCCCACCAGCCCCACTAACTAAAACTACCTTATCTTTGATAAAATCAATCACACAAGCATTATCTAAATCTTTTGGCTTGCGCGCTAATAAATCTTCAATACTTATATCTCTTGCTTCATTTTGTGTAAAAGAAAAAAGTTTTATATCATTAATCCCATAAGCAATGAGTTCATCAAAAAGTTTCTTAAGTTCTTCTTGTTCAAGTTTTAAAGCAATGATAGCAGTATGAATTCCTTCAGCGGTATATTTTCTAATAGCTTCTTTTTCTTCAACTATAAATTTATCACAATAAGTACCTATTAAATTTTTACGCTCATCTACCACAGCAACAGGGAAAAGTCCTAAGCTTCCTTCTTTGGCTCCTTTTAATAAATGTAAAGCCTTTGAAGTGGCACCAACTACTATACAAGGGTGTTCTTCGTTGTATTTTGGCTTTCTAAAATCAACTATCATTCTTTTGCTTATGCGCAAACTTCCAATTAGCATACAAGATAAAACAAAATCTATTCCTATGACGCTTCTTGGAAAAGGGTTAAAAAAATTATCATAAAAATAATAAATTGCTAAAAATACAAGCTCAGCTAAAGCTAAAGCAATGACTAATTTACGCGCTTCATTAAGTGAAAAAAATCTCCAAGCAACCTGATAAATTCTAAAAAAAGCTAGAAAAATGATTTTGAGTAAAATCAAAATCACAGCACTTTTAAACATACCTTCATAAAATTCACTCGGGATGTCTGCACTAAAGCGTAAAGAAAAAGACAAATAAATACTTATAACAAAAAGTAAAATATCAGCGCCTAGGAAAAAACCTAAGCGTTTGCTTTTATAATCCATCTTAGTCCTTTAAGGTGTTTAAGATTAAAGTAGAAACTTCCTCTACATCAGCTTTACTCATAGTAGTTGCGCTTGGAAGACAAATTCCATTGCTAAAGAAAAACTCACTATTGCCATTTAAGTAAGCATCACAACCTTTGTAAAGTTCTTGTAAATGCATTGGCTTCCAAAGCGGACGACTTTCGATTTTATTATCTTTTAAAACTTGTATGATTTTTAAAATTTTATCTTGAATTTGAACATTTTTATTTTCACATATACAATGTTTTTCATAGGTATTAAGTTTATTTAAATCAAAATCAAGTAAAGCAGTACTTAGCCAGCGATTTGACTTGGCATTTTCAAGTTCATCTAAAAAAGTAAAGGTGCCACTTAAAAATTCTTTATACCAGCTATAAATTTCACGCTTTTTATTCACTCTTTCTTCTAAAACTTCCATTTGAGCAGTGCCGATTGCGCCTAAGATATTGCTCATTCTATAATTATAACCATATTCTTTATGCTCATAATGAAGGCAATTTTCTCTAGCTTGAGTGCTATAAAATCTTGCTTTTTCAAGATTAGCATGATTTTCACTTACAAGCATACCACCACCACCTGTTGTGATGATTTTATTACCATTAAAAGAATATATTCCAAAATCTCCAAAAGTACCTAAAGCTTTATTTTTGTAAAAACTTCCCAAAGCTTCAGCAGCATCTTCGATTAAAAAAATCTCATTTTCTTTACAAATTTGGATAATCTCATCCATTTTAGAAGCATTACCATAAAGGTGTGTTAAAATGAGAGCTTTTGGCTTTTTAGGACTTTCTTTGATAGCTTTTTTTAATAAATTGACATCTAAATTATAAGTTTCATCACAATCAATAAACACAGGCGTAGCATTCATGTAAGAAATAGGCGCTACTGAAGCAATAAAAGTAAAACTTGAAGCTAAAACTACATCGCCTTCTTTGATACCCAAAACTCTTAAAGCTAAATGAATAGCTGCAGTAGCTGCATTTAGAGCAAGTGCGTTAGAACTTTTTGTATAATCTTTAATACTTTGTTCTAAGGCATTAACAAACTCACCCAAAGGTGCTATATAATTACTTTCAAAAGCTTTATGTATATATTCTAATTCTTTTCCACTCATATGTGGTGCTGATAGAAAAAATCTCATTTTACCTCCTTTATTTTCTTAGCAGGAACTCCAGCATAAATACCTTTAGAAGTTAAGTTTTTAACCACAACTGCTCCCGCACCTAAAGTTATATCATCATTTAAACTCATACAGGGAATAACGCTTGAATTAACTCCCAAAAAACAACGCTTTCCTATTTTTACATTTCCTGTTAGTTTAACTCCAACGCTAATATGGCTAAACTCATCTACAAAACACTCATGCTCAATCACACAAGCAGTATTTAAAATCACACCTTTTGCAATGCTAGTTTTAGCATTAACTACGACATTTGGCATGATTAAAATACCCTCATCGTCTAAAAAAGCACTTGAGCTAATAATAGCACTTTTGTGTATCAAATTTACTAATCTAAATCCATCTTCTTTTGCTTTTTTGAAAAGTTTTTCTCTAATAGAGTTTGCACCAATAGCAATAAACATATCGTGTTTTTCTAAGTTGGAGTGATATTTTAAGCCTTTATTATCATCCAAAAAGATAATTTTTTCATATCCTAAATTTCTAGCTACATCAGCACAGACTAAACCATGCCCACTAGAGCCATATATATAAATACTTTTAGTTGTGTCCATTGAATTTATCCGTTGTAGCTACTCCTTCTTTATTAACCCCACTTCTTTTTAAAACTTTAACAATGGTCATAAAAAAGATTTTAAGATCAAATAAAAAAGAGCAATTTTGCACATATTCTACATCATATTTAAATTTTTGCTCCCAAGAAATAGCATTGCGTCCATTGATTTGTGCCCAACCTGTAATGCCTGGTCTTACATCGTGGCGTTTTTTTTGTTCTTGATTGTATAAGGGTAAGTATTCTACAAGTAAAGGTCTTGGTCCTATGAAGCTCATATCGCCTTTTAATACATTAAAAAGCTGTGGTAATTCATCTAAACTCAAGCTTCTAACTAGCTTACCAAAAGGCTTTAGGCGTAATTCATCAGGAAGTAATTCTCCATTTTCATCGGTTTCATCACTCATAGTTTTAAATTTATAAATATAAAAAATTTTTTCATTTAATCCTGGTCTTGCTTGTTTAAAAAGCACGCTTCCTTGAACAATTTTTAAAACAATACCTATAAGCACTATAAAGGGTGAAAAAACAATCAGCAAAATCAAAGCCAAAAAAAAGTCAAAAACACGCTTTAAACCATTTTTATACATTTGTAAAACCCCTATAAAAGTCAAGATATTTCAAAGCTATGATATTTTCATCATAATTTTGTGCTCTAAGAAAAGCATTTTGCGCTAAAGTATTTTTTAGTTTTTCATCTTCTAATAAAACTGCGATTTTTTCAGCTAAATCTTTACTATCTTTGCATTTACAAATTAAACCATCTATGGCATTATCCACTGCTTCAATGCAACCTTCAGCATCACTTACCACACATGCTGTTTTACAAGCTTGTGCTTCTAAAACCGTTCTTGGATAGCCTTCTTTATAACTTGGTAAAACAAAAATATCGCATAAATTTAATAAATGTGCAATATCACTTCTTGCACCAAGATAAAAAACATCACTTGAGTTTAAAAATTCTAATGGTGCGCAAGATTTATTATCATCCCTTCCACCTACCAAAACAAAATTTGCCTTATCTTTTAAAATTTGACTTGCCTCATAAAATTCTTTAATACCTTTATGCCAAAGCGCTCTTGAGATCATTAAAACGATAGGTTTATTGGGCATATTATGCTCTTTTAAAAAAGCTTGTTTTTCTTCTGTGCTAATTTTTAAAGGTAAAAATTGTTTTAAATTTAGCCCTACGGATTTGATGATTTTGATTTTTTCTTCTTTTAAGCCTAAATTTTTCATAAATAAAGCATTGCTTTCATTGACAAAAATAAAACCATTAGCAAGTTTAAAAGAAATTTTATAAAGTAAATTAATGCTCATTCTTACTAATTTGCTTTTAAAATCATCATCTATATAAAAACTTCCTAAGCCCTCAACCAAACCAAAAGTATATTTAATGCCCGCCATTTTAGCTGCTATGATACCTGTTGTATTGCTTTTGTGAGCACTTGTTTGTAAAAGATCTAAATTTAAACTTTTGAGTGTATTTTTTAAACTAAGTAGATTTTTAAAAACAATCAAAGGATTAACGCTTGATCTGGCTAAATCATAAAAGCAAACCTTATAGCCTAGTTCTTGTAATTTAATAGCAAAATCATCTTTTGGAGTGATGATTATAACTTCATGATTGTTTTTTTCTAAAGCCCTAATGAGTGCAAGACGAAAATAATACACACTCATTGCGCTATGGGTTAAAATTCCTATTTTCATCTTTTTAGCCTATAAATTTTTGCTCTTGCATCATTAGTGACTTGCTCAAATAAATCTTGATCATATTGATTCAATAAAAACATTTGTATATAAGCACTATTATAAAGACTTTCATCTAAAATCACAAAGCTTTTGTATTCTCTTAAAAAGAGTAAATAAATTTGAGCTTTTGAATCAATTTCATTGTAATAAAATTTGCCATTAGTGATGGATTCTATATCCACAAAAGCTTTTAAAGGTATGCTTGCACCTTCTACTTTTAAAGCCCTAAAATCATTAATAATTTCTACTCCATTATCAAGCATAACAGAACCTGTAGTTTTATCTTGAGCTATGGCATTAGCTTGAGAGAAAAATAAACTTTTTTCTTGCTCTCCATTGTCAGGATTTGTATTTGCAAATTGTGCCACCACAGGCATGATACGCAACATTCTATAAGGCATATAAATATATACATCTCTAGTTTTATTGGTATCAAATTTAAAATTTTTATCATTTAAACTTTCTAAAAAATCTTTAGCACTTGTTTGGTTATAATCTTTAACCATAGCTTTTAAAACATCAGGATAGTTTTCTTTGAAAGATTTTTCAGTGTATTCTACGCTAAGTCTTGCCATATTGGCCGCTGGAATTTGTTCTTTACTTAAGACAAAAGATGAGAAAAAATTATCTTTTCCTAGGTGTTTCCCACCATCGATTAGGGTTTTTACATCGCTATAATAGCGTATTGGGTAACCATAATCCCACCAAGCAGCAACATAATCTTCTCTTTGAGCTTTATTTTTTAAATCATTTAAAATGCTAGCTTCATAAGAAGTAAAAACAGTAGAGGATTTATAATAATAAATATGCATCAAAGCAGGACTTATACTAAAAAATGCAATGAGCATGAGTAGGATATTTTTATTTCTTAGGCTAAGTTTGATTTGTTTTTTTTCTAAAAAATTAAAAAATACATATAAAAAATACCCAAAACCCAAAGCCATCACAGGAACTGCATAAATGGTAAATCTAAGTCCAGCTCTTAAAGCCATAAAACCTAGTGCAAGCATAGGTAGAGCCAAAAGCATACTTTTGTGATCTTTGCAAAGTAAGATAAAACCTATAAAAGAAAGGATAAATACTAAAACACTAGAGCTAATTCTTTGCATAAATACTTCAGGATCGATAGTATTTACTTCCATAATAGTTTCATTAACATTAAAATACATAAAGGCAGCATCTTTTAAATTTTGCACATCAGAAGCTTTAAAAACATAAAATTTAAGTTGATATAAAACAGGATCTAAACCACCACTTAAATGTAATATCAAAATGCTAATAAAAATCAAAGCCCAAATCATATAAAAATTAATTTTTTCTTCTTTAAAAGCAAAAATAGCAAATAATAATACAATCAAAGCAAGCTTATATTGCCATGCTAGCATACTTAAAGCTATGATCATCAAAGCAATAGCTAGATAAAAAATCTTTTCTTTTCTATGAAATATTAAAGTATAAAATCCAAAAAGTCCTATCATGGCAAAATTTAAAGAATAGCTTGATGGATACCACCATAAATAAATCATAATAAAAACCGGACTCAAAAGTAGGGTAAAAATGTCTTTATTAATGGTTAAGCGTATAAAGGTAAGCAAAATAAGCATTGGTAAAACTAATACTAGCATATCTGTATCATAATACCCACTCATAGTGCGGTTATAATAACTATTTGCAATGCTTCCAAGCAAGGCTGCTATAAAGCCATAGGTAGTGAGTTTATACTCTCTTGCGATTAATATAATAGGCACAACAATCAAAGAAGCAAAAAAAGTACTCATATATAAAATAATACTTTCAAAGCTAAAAGGTAAAATACTATAAAGCCAGTAAGTCAAAGTAGAAAGTGAGCTTCCAAAATAAGATAAGTCATTAGGTTGATGAAAACCTGCTATCATATCTCTTGCACCTTCTGCAAAAGCATAGCCATCATTAGTAGTAATCATAAGTTGATCATTAAAGAAAAACTCATAAAACTCACTTGCCCAAGCTACCCAGTATAATCTACACAAAACACTAAAAGCAAAGGCTATAAGGATTAAAATACAGGTATATTTTATAGAATTATTATCAGTGAAATTTTGTTGTAGTTTCATTTTATGCCTTGTTAAAAAATTCAAATAATTGCTTTGCTATGCTAATTTTATCAAATTCTTTTGCACGTAAAAAAGCCTTTTGTCTATATGAGGCTTTTAATGCTTCATCATTGCACATTTTTTCTAAGCCTTCTTGCATGGCTTTTTCATCATCTACTTTTACTAAAAGTCCAAACTCATCATCTAAAAATAGCTCCCTTGCGCCGCTTTTATGATCAGTGCAAAGCACGGCAGTATTGCAAGCTAGGCATTCGATTAAAACATTAGAAAAACCTTCAAAACTTGAAGCAAAAGCAAAAAAATCACATTTGCTCATGTATTTATAAGGATTTTTATCAAAACCTAGTAAAAAGACTTTGTCTTTTAAATTTAAAGTTTCTATTAAAACTAAAAGCTCATCTTTTAAAATACCCTCGCCTAAAATGACTAATTTTAAATCAGTTTTAACTTTTGTATAAGCTCTTATAAGCATAGCATGATTTTTACCATGATCAAGTCTGCCAACGCTTAGTATAAAAGGATCTTTAAAGTTTATTTCTTCTTTAGATTTTTCTATAATGCTTTCTAAATCTATAGCATTGTATAAAATATCGCATTTTTTAGCTTCTATGTTGAAATTTTGTATTAAATCTTCTTTATTTCCTATAGAATTTGCTAAGATTAAATCTGCGTTATTGTAAAGTTTTTTAATAAGAAATTTATTGATAAAAGAATTTAGATTATTATGCTTGTAAATCACACTTGGAGTAGTGCATTCATTGATAATAAGGGTTGATTTAAGCCCTAGAGATTTTGCCATTAATGCAATATAATTAGGTCTATTTAATAATACAAATTGCAAATTGATTTTTAAATCTTCACAAAGCTTTTTGTATTTCATAGCTAGCAAGGGTAGTTTTAAAAATTTAGCTAAATTGTTTTCGCTTGGATTTGATTTTTCAAGGTAGTGGATATTAACCTCAGGAATATCATAGGATATTTTATCATTCATTAAAATCAAATGTACTTCATATTTTAAATTTAACACAGGCAATAGCGTAGATACAACCCTTTCAGCGCCACCACTCCCTAAAGAATAAATAAAAATTGCTAGTTTTTTCATGTTAAACCCTTACTTCTTTGATCAAATCAAGCCATTTTTGTGCTACATTGGCCACTTCATAATCTTTACATCGCTGCTGTGCATTAAGCGCTAGAGTTTTTCTTAAATTTTCATCCTGCATTAAAAGCGTGAGTTTTTCGCTTAAAGCTTTTTCATCATCTAAATCTACTAAAAATCCATCTTTTCCATCATCAATTAAATCTTTATGACCGCTTGTGTATTTAGTGCTAATGCGCGCTACTTGATAATATAAACTTTCAAGCAAAACCGTTGGCAAGCCTTCTATGAAAGAGCAAAGGCAGATTATTTTTGCTTTTTTATAAAGTTCTTGCATATTTTCAACTTTACCTAAAAAATTAATCTTGATATTTAAATTCTTAGCTTCTTGTTCTAAATCTTGTCTTAATTCTCCATCGCCTGCTATGAAAAAGTTGTATTGATTTTGTAAATTTGTATCTAGTCTTGCTATGGCTTTTAAAAACATAGAAGCATTTTTATTATGATCAAGTCTACCTACGAAAATGACATTATTTTCTTTTTCTAAATTTTCTTTAATAGAGCTAAAATGACAAGGATTTGGCATATTGATAACTTTTTTAACAAAATTTTCATAGTAATTTTTATCATCATTGCTTAGCACGGTTAGAGCATTTGCATGAGGAAAACTTATACGGCGTAAAAACTTCCAAATTTTAGATTTTAAATAAGTATAAGAGCTATGCTCACTAATGATTAAAGGTATGTTTGAGCCTTTATTTGCCCAAATACAAGCGATATTGGTAGTATCTAAAAATGAGATAAAAACATCACTTTTATGCTCTTTAAGTGCTTGTTTTAATGCTTTGAATTTTTTAATGCGTGAAGCTATTTTATTATAAAGAGTGGTAAAGTCAAACTGCTCTAGAGTAAAAAGTTTGATTTTTGGATCAAGCTTGTAAAAAGAGTCTTCTTTGTGAAATTTAATAATATTTATTTCATGATTTTTGCAAAGTTCATTAGCTAAAGTGACTAATACTCTTTCAGCACCACCTGAATTTAAAGTAGCTATGATGAAAGTGATTTTCATATTTGTTCCTTTAAATACCCATGTTTTACTTCAAATACTCTATCACAACCTTGTATAGTTGAGAGCCTATGGGCTATGATGATGAGGGTTTTATCTTTTGAAATTTTATAGATTTCTTCCATGATTTTTGCTTCACTTTCTTGATCAAGAGCACTAGTTGCTTCATCTAAAACTAAAATTTCAGGTTGTTGATAAAGCGCTCTTGCTATGGCTATTCTTTGTTTTTGACCTCCACTTAAAAACGAACCTGAATCACCTACCTTAGTATGCACTCCATCTTCAAGTGAATTTACAAAGCTTTCAAGATTAGCCTGCTTGATTACCTTATGTAAAAGTGTTTCATCTACTTCTTCTCCAAAGCTAATATTTTTAGCAATAGAATCATTAAAAAGATAAATTTGTTGAGGTATGTAGCCAATTTTACTTCTAAAACTTTTTATATTGCTTTCATCAAGTTTAATTTCATCTACAAATATAGCTCCATCGCTTGGTTTTAAAAGCCCTATGATAAGATCGACTAAAGTGCTTTTGCCACTTCCGCTTTTACCTATAAAAGCGATTTTTTCATTTTTCTTAAGCTCAAAATTTAAATTTTTAAATAAATTTTTCTTACCCTTATAGGCAAAGAAAATATTTTTCAAAACGATTTTTTCTTTAAATTCAATACTTTCATCACCTAGTTTTTCTTCTTTTTCATTGAGCATATTATAAATAATATCTAAAGAGTTTTTATAATATGTGATTTCATTATAACTTGTGATGATACGATTAGCACTTGGCATAAGTCTATAAAGAGCTACCACAAAAATGGTAATAGTTGCTAAGATAGATGAAATATCACTTTCATATCTTAAAACTAAATACACCACGATAAAACAAAGCATACAAAAACCTATACCTTCAAGGTAAATTCTAGGAATGCTTGACATGCTTTCATTGCTAATATTTGCTTTGGCAAAAAGCCCACTTTGAAGTTCATAAAGCTTTTGTGTGCTTTGTTCTTTAGTTTTGAGTTTGATGATTTTAAGATTGTTTAAATTTGCATTTAAAATTTCAAAATAATTTTTCATCGCCTCTTCTCTAGCTATGGAAGCTTTTTTTACCAAGGGTGAGAGAATTTTGATTAAAATAAAAGCATTTAAAAGTAAAAAAGCACTTAAAGCTAGGGTGATTTTATAGTTGATAATTAGCAATAAAGTATAAAGCAAAAACACCACAAAGCTTTCACTTAGCATAAGTAAAAATGCACTAATTAAAGTGCTTAAATAAAATACTTCTTGAGTGATGGTTTTTAAAAGTTCTGATTGATTTTTATTAGTAAAATTTTCATATTCAAGATGTAAGTATTTATCAAAAATACGACAAGCAAGGCTGTGATAGCGCCCTTTAGAAAAACGCGCAAGCAAATGAAAATAAAAGGCGTTTAAAAAAGCTCTAAAAATATAAAAGGCGATTAATATACAGCCAAAATAAGCAATAATCTTATAACTTGGTAAATTTAAATACTCATATATAGGTTGAAAATAGGAGCTTTTTTCTAAAAGCTCAAAATTACTCGCTACCGATACAAAAGGCATGATTAAAGAAATAGCAAAGCTTTCTATAAATCCTATGAAAATAGAAAAAATTAGCAAAGCAAATAAAAATTTCTTATCATGAACATTGAGTATGAAAAAAAGTTTTTTTAACACTGTTTTTCCCACTCATAAGCGCTTTTGCAGATTAATTCTAAATCATCATATTTTGGTTTCCAATTAGTTAGAGTTTTGATTTTATCAGCATTTGAAATAAGCACAGAAGGATCCCCAGCTCTCTTTGGTGCAAGTTCTACTGTGAAATCCACCCCGCTTACTTTTTTCATAGTTTCAATAACTTCTTTTACGCTAAAGCCATGTCCATAGCCTACATTGAAAATATTACTTTCATTGTTTTCTAGGTATTCTAAAGCAGCTAAATGTGCACTTGAAATATCATCAACATGGATAAAATCTCTAATGCAAGTGCCATCTTTAGTATTGTAATCATCGCCAAAAATATAAAGCTTTTTTCTTTTTCCTGTGGCTACTTCAGCAGCAACCTTGATAAGCAAAGTAGCTTTTGGATAGCGTTGACCTATAGGATAACTCATGCAAGCACCTGCTACATTGAAGTATCTTAAAACGCAGTATTTAAATTCAGGATTTGCCATATTAGCATCTTGTAGGACTTTCTCACTCATAAGCTTGCTTTGTCCATAAGGATTAATCGGTGCTAATGGACTTTGCTCATCTACAATAGGAGTTTGTGGCTCTCCATAAGTTGCTGCGGTTGAAGAAAAAATGAATTTTTTCACACCTGTTTCTAAACAAGTTTGGATTAGATTACTTGTATTTGCGGTATTGTTCATATAGTATTTTAAAGGATTTTCCATACTTTCAGGAACTTCAATGCTAGCTGCAAAATGCACAATCGCATCAAATTTTTCTTCTTTGAAAAGTTTTTTAATCCCAGCATAATCGCTTAAATCTTGCTCAAAAAACTTAAAAGGTCTGATTTTAGAAAGTTCATCTAAGCTTTTTTTACTGCCTTTTGAAAGATTATCTAATACACAAATTTCATGATTTGTTTCTAAAAATTGTTTTAAAGTATGAGAGCCTATGTATCCTGCGCCACCGGTGATTAAAATTTTCATTTTTATCCTTTTTGTGATATTTAATAATAGTTATTTTAATATACTTTTCTTAATTAATTTAAAACTTGCTCTTTTCTTTTTCTATGGCCTCTAAAAATGGCTTTTGATAGCTTTTACCGCTATGTTTTTGCAAAAGTTCTTCTTTGAAATTTTCTAAAATATTAAGATAATCTTCTTGGGTTAAATTAGCTTTGATGAGTTCGTATTTTAAAAATAGCATATAGGTGTTTAACACATCACTCTCGCAATACTCGTGAATTTTTTCTAATTTGTTTTGATAAAAAAGTTCTAATACTTCATTTCCATGTACATCATATTTTCCAGGAAGTCCTGCCATAGCACAAAGTGTGTCAAGTCTTAAGCCTTTTTGGCCAAAACTTCCTAAAGATTCTAATAAATCACAATGTTTATTTTCTACAAATTTACTTTTATAGTTATTCCATTTATCGCTTGCGTCTAAATAAGCACTTGCGTTGATATTGTATTTTAATGCTCTTATAACAAGCAAAGGCATATCGTAGATTTTGCCATTAAAACTTACAAGGCGGGGTTGGTGTTTGTCTATGAAGTTAAAAAACTCTTCTAGCATTTGTTTTTCGTTGTCACCTTTGATTTTATTGACTTTGATGAAATTTCCAAATTTATCTGCAATTACTGCACAAATGCTTACAACTTTATGAAAAGGCAGGGGTAAAAACTCGCTTCCGCTTTCTTCTTTTTGTCTTTCTAAAGCTTGCTTGCTAATGCTTAAATCATCGCCATTAAAATCATAAAGATGTTTTATCAATTCTACATCAGGAATGCTCTCACAATCAAAAACGCAAATATATTCTTGCATGATAAACCTTTTTTTAAAAAAATCTTTGTTAAAATCATAACAGAAAATTTAAAAATAAAGTAGCATATGAAAATAGGTTTGGTTAAGTTATCCGCACTTGGAGATATCATCCATGCGGTAATTGTTTTGCAATTTATTAAAAAGCATTATCCTAAGGCGAGTATTGATTGGTTTGTAGATGCGAGATTTGCAGGATTATTGCAAGATCATCCAATGATCAATGAAGTATATGCCCTGCCTTTAAAAGATAGAAAATTCAAAGAAGTTTTTGCTATGCTTTTTGAAGCAAGACAAAACAAATATGATGTTGTGATTGACTTGCAAGGTTTGATTAAATCTGCTTTGGTAAGTAAATTTTTATGTGCTAATACTTTTGGTTTTGATCAAGAAAGTATCAAAGAGAGCTTTGCGAGCAATTTTTATACGCATAAATTTGCGTGTAATTATGAAGAAAATATTATTGTACGTAATCTTTCTTTAGTAGCTTATGTGTTAAATGAGCATTTTGATCATAGCGACATAGAGTTAAAACAAAGTTGTTTTAGCGTAGATGATGAGTTAAAAGAAAGCTTAGAACAAAGACTTTCTTTAAGTGAAAGTGCGCCAAATATACTCATACATGTAGGCTCATCTATGCCTAATAAAATTTACCCAAAAGAGCGTTTGATACTACTTTGTAGAATGCTTTTGGAGTATTTTACTAGTGCAAAAATCATGCTTGGTTGGGGCAATGTTAATGAGTTTAATTTTGCTAAAGATATAGTTTTAAATTTAAAACATTTAAAAATAGAACTTGCGCCAAAATTAAGCTTAAGTGAGCTTTGTGCTTTAACTAAAGCAAGTGATTTGATTATCGGAAATGATAGTGGGCCTACTCATTTAGCCTTTGCACTAAACAAGCCTTCTATAACGATTTTTGGTGCTACTCCTAGTCAAAGAAATACTTATGAAACAAATATCAACAAAACAATCAATGCAGGTAAAAAAATACTGCATTCAAAACATATAGATAAGAGTGATTTTTGCATACAAAATATCGATGAAAAAGATATTTTTAAACTTGCTTGTGAGCTTTTAGAAAAATGATAAATTATGTATATCTAAGCCTTTTTTACATGTTAAAAGTTCTTGTGAAGATTTTACCTTCAAAACTTTTAAGTTCTTTTGCAAATTTGGTTGCTTTAATCACTTATAGGCTTAATCACAAACACCGCAAAATCATTGACACAAACTTAAAAATTTGCTTTCCTGAAAAAGATCAAAAATGGCGTAATGAAACTAGTCTTAATATCTATAAAAATTTTGCTAAATTTGGGATTGATTTTATCAAAAATCAAAATGCAAGCAAAGAAGAAATCATCAATAAAATTTGTTTTGATGATGAGGAGCAAATTTTAAATATAATGCAAAGTAAAAGACCCTTGATCGTAACTACGGCTCATTATGGTAACTGGGAGCTTTTGGCTTTATCTTTTGGAGCTAAATTTCAAGGAATCTCCATAGTTGGAAGAGCGCTTGATAGTGTGATAATGGATAAAATTTTAAGTAAAAATCGCACGCAGTTTAACATAGAGCTTATAGAAAAAAAGGGTGGACTTAAAAAAATGCTAAAAGCCTTAAAAGAAGGCAGATCGCTTGGAATTTTAACCGATCAAGATGCAGTGGATAGTGAAAGTATAAAAATACAGTATTTTAATCAAGAAGTAAATTTTATAGCAGGTGCAAGTGTGCTTGCAAAAAAAACAAATGCTATGATTTTACCTTGTTTTGTGTATCAAAAAGATGAGAAATTTTTTGTAAAAACTTTTAAGGCTTTAGACGCAAGCAAGGCAAGTATAGAAGAGCTTACTAAGTATCAAGCAAAGTGTTGTGAAGAGATGATTAAATTTAAACCTGATGAGTATTTTTTCTTTCATAAGAGATTTAAAAGATACAATCATGAGTTGTATTTATAGGATATAAAATGGATTTAAAGCAAATTAGTGTGATAATGATTGTTAAAAATGCTCAAAAAACCTTAAAGGCTTGCTTGGAATCTTTGCAAGAATTTGGCGAGATCGTTTTGATAGAAAATGATAGCAATGATGATACTTTGAAAATTGCTTATGAATTTAGTAAAAGTTATAAAAATATCAAGATTTATCAGCATAAATTTATAGGTTTTGGACCTTTGAAAAATTTAGCCATAAGTTATGCTAGTAATGATTGGATTTTTAATATTGACGCAGATGAACTTGCTAAGAAAGAATTTTTACAAGAGCTAAGGAAAATCGAGCCTAATAAAGAAGATATCATAGCTTTGCCAAGAGAAAATTTATACAATGGAGAGTGGATTAAAGCTTGTGGGTGGTGGCCTGATCATGTAATGCGAGTGTTTAATAAAACCCATACAAGTTTTAATGAAAATTTGGTGCATGAGAGTTTGATTTTACATGAAGATAGCAAAAAGATTAAGCTGCAAAATGGTTTGAGGCATTTTGCTTTTGAGGATATCGATAGTTTGTTAGATAAGCTTCAAAAATACTCTAAGCTTTGGGCTTTGCAAAATTTACATAAGGACAGTAGTGTTTGCAAGGCATTACTAAGAGGAATTTGGACTTTTTTTAGAAATTATATTTTAAAAAAGGGAATTTTTTATGGTTATAAAGGCTTTATCATAAGTACTTGCAATGGTCTTGGAGCTTTTTTTAAATATATGAAATTGTATGAACTTAAAAAGCAAAAGCCAAAAACTTGTGCTTTAATCATTACAACCTATAATCAAAAAGAAAGACTTGCTTTGGTGCTTGATAGTGTTAAAAACTTAGAGCCTTTACCAGATGAGGTTTTAATAGCTGATGATGGAAGCAGGGAAGATACAGCCAAGCTTATACAAGCTTATCAAAAGGATTTTCCTTGTAAGTTAGAGCATATTTGGCAAGAAGATGAGGGATTTCGTGCTGCGACAAGCCGCAATAAGGCAATTAATGCTTCTAATAGCGAATATATTATCTTAATTGATGGGGATATGATTTTAGAGAAAAACTTCATCGGTGATCATTTAAAATTTGCTAGTTTAAAGACTATTTTACAAGGCTCAAGAGCTATTTTAAATGAAAAAGAAAGCAAAGAACTTTTAAGCAAAAATGATTTTAGTTTGGCATTTAACAAAAAGGGTTTTAAAAATCAAAGAAATATTTTTTTAGCTAAATGTGTATATAAATTTTCAAAGTTAACTAAGAAATTTTTTAAAAAATCACAACTTGTTAAAGGTAGTAAAACTTGCAATATGAGTTTTTATAAAAGTGATTTTGAAGCCATTGAGGGATTTAATGAAAAATTTATAGGTTGGGGTAGGGAAGATAGTGAGTTTGTAGCTAGATTTTTATTTAATGACGGAGCATTTAAAAGACTTAAATTTAATGCCCTAGCTTATCATATTTACCATGAAGAAAATAGCAAAAATATGCTTGAAATCAATCACCAAATTTATCTTGAAACTATAAAAAATGAAAAAGTGACTTGGAAATGAAAATTTTATTACTTATTGGGGATATCACTATAGGAGGTGGTGCTGAAAGGGTTGTCGTAAATTTAGCAAATGCGCTTTTTGAGCTTGGGTATGATGTAAAAATTTTTAGTTTTTATAAACAAGGAGTTGATGTAGCTTATGAATTAAATGACAATATTAAAATAAATTACTTGCATAGTAAATCAAGAGCTGATGTAAAAAAAGAAAGATTATTTTATAAGTTATATTACAAGCATTATGAGTGTTTTTTACTAAAACAAAGATATAAAGATGTTGATGTGATGATTTTTAATAATTGCCCTCATTTTCCTTTCTTTAAAAATAAAAATACAAAATATATTAATTTTATTCATAATCATTTTAAAAAATATCGAGTTAAAAATAATTATTTTGATGCTTTAGTGGTGCTATCAGCTAAGCAAATTGATCAGTGGAGAAAATATCATAAAAATGTTTGGGTTATACCAAATTTTTTGCCTTATTTGTCTGATATAAATTCTACTTTAAGTCAAAAAAATATTTTAAGTATAGGTCGTATGACAGCAAATGATGAAAAAGGTTTTTTAAGACTTATTGAAATCTGGAAGTTTGTGCAAGAAGATATAAAATACAAAGAATGGACTTTAACTATAGTTGGAGAAGGTGAGTTTAAAAATACTATAGAAAATAAAATAAAAGAATATAAGCTTGAAAATTCAATCATATTAAAATCTTTTACAAAAGATATAGAAAAAGAATATTTACAATCTAGTATTTATATAATGTGTAGTTATTGGGAAGGTTTTGGTATGGTTTTAGTTGAGAGTGCAAATTATGCTATTCCAAGTATCGCCTTTAATGTTGATACAGGTCCTAGCGATATTATAGAAAATGGTAAAAGTGGATATTTAATCGAGGATGGTAATTTGCAAGAATTTGCAAATAAGCTTTGTTTGCTTATGGATGATGAGAATTTTAGAAAACAAATGGGACAAAGCGCAAAAGAAAATATTTCTCATAACTTCTCTAAAGAAAAAGTTATGCAAAAATGGCAAGAGTTATTAAACTCTTGATTTGTTTGCGTATTTTTTAAAATTTTTGAGCATTTTGATAGCTTTTAAAAAAACACTGAAGGTGTTTTTTTGGTTTTTTCTTGCATATAAAATATTTTCTCCAAGCATGCAACAAAGCCCAAAAATATCATCATTAATCTTTTGTGGTTCTTTTAAAAAATACTCATCTTTTTTAGTATTATGAATCAAAGATGATATTTTTATAAAATTAAAACTTTTTATAGCTTTTAAAAGCTCAAATCCCAAAGCACTATAAAGCAAATGATCTTTAATGTTTGCTTTTTGTTTGAGCAATTCTTCATTAAAAATAGGTGTTTTTTTTGCTATTTGCCACCAATAATCATTTATATTTTTACCTTGCAAATCTGTGTATGACTTTAAAAATTTCCAAGGTTTTTCTCCATAATGTAAAATTTTAGGCGTTTTTGCACTTTTGGTAAATTCATCTCTTGTGTAATTAAGTCTATTTGCCTGCTCATCTTTACATATAGCATAAAAAAGAGTAATGATATTGAAATTATATGAAAAATCAAGTTTTAGCTGATATTGTGGTTTTATGGTGGCATTAAGCAAATCTTGATCAGCAGCTTTTATGTAGTAGCATTTGCTAGCTAAATCCTCGCATTTTTGTTCTATATTGTGTTTTTTCCATTCTTTTAGATTGATAAGTAAAAAACCTGAGTTAAAATAATTTTCATCAAAATATAAAGTGTGTTTTTGGTTATTTTCTTTAAATTTTATTTTTGCACGTTTGGATCCAGGGTCGCCTACAACACCGGCTATTTTTCCTTCTAAGTTGATAGTAAAAATTTCTCTTATATCACATAAACATAGCATATCAGAATCTAAATATAAACAAGTGTTTATCTCATCCTCTAATATAGAATTTAATTTTAATCTATAATAAGGAAGTTTTGAGCTATGAGCAGCTCCACTGATAGGATAATGTTTAAAATCATCATCATCTTGAATGTGAATTTGTATTTTACATGGGAAAGTTAAATTAAGTTCTTGTTCTAATTTTTGAAGTTTATTTTTAGCATAATTACTAATATCATTACTTAAAATATGAAAATAATATATTTCATTTTCTTGATAAAATTTATTTTTATCTGTATTTTTAATAATACTTGTAATCAAAACAGCTGTATATTTGATATAGTTTTCATCTGCACTAAAAACAATGTGATACATCAAACACTCCAATTATTTATTACATCAACAATACATTTTACTTCTTCTTGTGTCATCACTGGTGAAATTGGCAGCGATAATACTTCATTATGGATTTGCTCAGTTATGGGCAATGAAAGGTTATTAAAATCTTTATAGCATTCTTGTTTATGCGGTGGTATAGGGTAATGGATGATTGTTTGTATATTATTTTCGTTGAGGTATTTTTGTAGTTTATCTCTAAATTTGGTTCTTATGACAAATAAATGCCATACATGATCGATGTCTATTTTAGGCAATATGATATTTTCATTTTTTATATTTTTCATGTAAAAATCGGCTATTTCTTTCCTTTTTTGATTGTCATCATCTAGGTGTTTTAATTTAATATCTAAAATTCCAGCTTGTAATTCATCAAGTCTTGAGTTTAAACCCGCATATAGGTTTTCATATTTTTTATGAGAACCATAGTTTGCTAAAGCTCGTATTTTACTAGCTAATAAATCATCATTTGTTGTAATGCAACCTGCATCACCCAAAGCACCTAAATTTTTTCCAGGGTAAAATGAAAATCCTGCTGCATCACCCAAACTACCAACTTTTTTTCCTTTAAAATTTGCCCCATGAGCTTGTGCGCAATCTTCTATGATTTTAAGATTGTATTTTTTTGCTAAAGCATATATTGGCTCCATATTACAAACTTGTCCATAAAGATGAACCACCATGATAGCTTTTGTTTTGTTTGTGATTTTTTCTTCGATTGATTTTGCATCTATATTATAAGTATTTATATCAGGCTCTATTAGAACCGGTTTGCAAAGATTATCAGTTATGGCTAATATAGAAGCAATGTAAGTATTTGCAGGAACTATGATTTCATCATCTTTGCTAAATTCATAAGCTTTGATGATAATTCTTAATGCATCAAGACCATTTGCAACACCTATACAATGTTTTACACCGCAATATTGTACAAAATTTGTTTCAAAATTTACACATTCTTTTCCTAGTATATACCAACCACTATTAATAACTTCATTTATTTTATCTTTTATTTTATCTTCAAATCTTGCGTTAATTTTGTGTAGATCTAAAAAATTAATCATAGAATATCAACCCCTTCTTTTTTAAAATTTTGTATATATAATAGTAAATTTTTAGACGAATTTTATTTTTGAAATTTAAATTTTTTAATATATATATTTTTCTTAATTTATATAATTTTAAATATGTATTATTTGAAAATGTTGTTCTATTAACACTTTGTAAAAATAGATTAATTTGTTTATCAAGGGTAAAATTTTCAAAATGTTCTCTTGCTTGTGTGCTGTGAAACTGTATATTTTCCATAAAATTATTTAATAGATTTTCAATAGTATTAGTATCGTTTGAATACCACTCTTTATTTATAGGTGCCAAACAATAATCTTTTAGGTTAAAACCCCAAACAAACTCATTGGAAAAAGTTTTGTTTGTAGTATAATAAGGTGCAATTGCAGGAATTCCTAATTTTTCAGCTTCTAATAATGATGTTCCATATGCAAAAACTAAGTCTATATGTTGTATCAAAAAAGAAGATAGTTGATTTGGTGCTATTGTTTTATGTTGAATTATATGAAAATTATTATATGTTTTTTTTAGCTTATGATTACATTCTCCATCGCCTATTATATGAAAATAAATTTCAGTATTTTTCAATGATATATTTTCTAAATTATATAAAATATTTATTAAAGAATATATTTTATCTCGGCTTAATCTTCCTATCCAGGCTAAGTTAATTGCATTTTGAAATAGTAGTTTTTTGCGAATTTTAAAACAGCAATTATTTAACATTACAGGTATTTTACTTTCGTATGTCATTTTTGTTTTAGAGAAATATTCAATAATTTGAGTAGTTTGTTTGTCTATATCTACTAAAGCTTTGTGTTTTATCATTTTTGTAATAACTTTTTTTGTGTATGCATTATTAAGCTTGTAGAATTGATTAATATGTTTTAACTCATCAATATGCAACACCCAGAATAAATAGTTAGTCTTATTTGTAATTATTTTAGGTATTTCAAAACATCTGGCCGGATGGGTAATAATTACTGAATCATCTGGTAAAGCAATGATGTCACTTGTTATAATGAAATTAACTTTTAAATTAAGCAAAGATAAGACAATATCATCTTTAAAACCTATATAGCCAACATTATAATTAAGAGAAGCTAGATAATTAGCTATTCTAGAGAATAATAATTCGGCACCACCAATAACATGACTTGGATAATAAAAGTAAATATTTTTATTCATATTTTATATTTTTTCCTAAATAAATAAAATTTTATTCTATATTTTAATCCAATATATTTTATTATTTCAGAATAAATTTCTTTTTTAGAATTTTTAAATCTATCCCTTAGAAAAACATAAATTTTTCTTTGCTCGACTTTATTGCTTTTTTTCCATATTATTTTAATTTGTTCTTTAATATTATTATTGTTTAGAATGATTAGTTGTATTTTTGATATAGTTGTTAAATTGATATGAGGGAATTTTTTTAAATATAGTGGTAAAAATTTTGTTATAAGATCATGGCTTTTATTTGCAATTTCTCCGTCTTTTGCTGTCATTGTTAGACTTTGAGGTTGAAATCTATATGTGTAAAGAGTTTCGTGTATGGCTCCAAAATCACCATATAAACCCATTCTTAGCCAATACTCATAATCTTCTACCTTAAATTCTTTTGGATTGTAATTACCAACTAATTTTGCTATATTTGACTTATATAAAAAACACGCACCTATACAATCATATTCAATTAGATCTCTTTTTTTATCACTTACTATAAAATGATTTTTTTTACCTTTTAATCCGATTATTTCAAAATCACAACAAACTAAAATTTTACTAATATTATATTCTAAATAATGAACCATTTTTTCTATAGCACTAAAATGAAAATAGTTATCATCTGAAGTCCAAGTGAAATATTTACCTTTTGCATTATTAAAACCTATATTCAAAGATTGCGGAAGTTTTTGATTTTTTTGGTTATTTATGATTTGTATTCTATGGTCCTTTTTTGCATACTCTTGTAAAATTTCTAAGGTATTATCCGTGGAACAATCATTTACTATAATAAATTCTAAATTTTTATAAGTTTGATTCAAGACGCTTTCTATTGACTGCGCAAGAAAACCACTAGAGGCACCATTAAATGTTGGCATTATAACACTTACTAGCTCATTCATTTAAAAAACCTTCTGATTATTTTTTCAATCTTTCTACTCGCTTTTCCATCGCCATATGGATTTTTTTTATTGATACGAGTTGCCTCTTTGTTTAGTATTAAAATTTTAGCAGCTTCATTATAAATTGTTTCGGAATTAGTACCCACTAATTTTGAAAATCCCGCTACAACACCCTCTTTGCGCTCTGTTTGTTCTCTTAAAATTAAAATGGGACATTTAAATGATGGACCTTCTTCTTGCAATCCACCGCTATCTGTTAATATTAATTTTGCACATTTTAATATATAAACCATATGAGGATAATTCAAAGATTCCACTAGTAAAATATTAGCATATTGTTGCAGTTCTTGATAAATGTAATTTTTAACATTGGGGTTAGGATGAACTGGAATGATAAATTTATGTGTTGTAAAATTTTGAGCTATTTTTTTAATAGCGCTTATAATATTAAATAATCTAGCGCCATGATTTTCTCTTCTATGTATAGTTATTAATACGATGTTTTCGCTGGTTAAATCGATATTCAGTTGCTTAAAAAAAATCTGAGAAGCTTCTGACGTATTTTTATCTAAAAGATATAGAGCATCTATTCCAGTGTTGCCACATACATATATATTATTTTTATTTATTTTTTCTGCCAAGAGAGCATTTGCTGCTTCTTGTGTAGGGGCAAAATGCAATAGTGCTATTTTGCTAACCATTGTTCTAATAGCTTCTTCAGGAAAAGGTTCTTGAGTATTATACGATCTCAAGCCTGCTTCTATATGAAAAACAGGAACTTTATTATAAAAACTACTTAAGGCTCCCGCAAAAACACTCATGGTATCGCCTTGTACTATTGTGG
Organism: Campylobacter sp. GB48; assembly: GCF_049221845.1. NCBI lineage: Bacteria > Pseudomonadati > Campylobacterota > Epsilonproteobacteria > Campylobacterales > Campylobacteraceae > Campylobacter > Campylobacter sp. GB48. The sequence continues at coordinate 75,099 of NZ_JBMJAR010000003.1, read as the reverse complement.
CATCAATTGTATTTTTTTGAAATATAACTTGTAATTTTTCTAAGATTTTTGCTTGCAAAAAACATAAATTTTGATTTTCAGTCATAATATCAAGTGATATGTCGGTTTGGATATTAAAAAAAGATAAAGCTTGATTTGACAATTCTTTTTGTTGTTCTGTATTGCAAACTAAAACATTGTAGCATTCAGACTTTTTTTTAAATTCCAATATTAAAGGAGCTAGCTTAATTGCTTCAGGACGAGTTCCTATTATAAATAAAATTGTTTTCATTATCATAAAACCTTGTTTGAATTATTTATTATTGTAGAATTTTTTCGTATATATTATGCACCATAGTTCTTCCTCCAAAGCTTTCTTTTTGAAAGATAAGTCCTTTGTTTAAGTACTTTCCTTCATTTTCTGTAGAAATTCCAAAATCAAAATATTTTTTTTCTTTACTGTATTTTTCTATTAATGTTTTTAAGAGTAAGTCTAAAGCTCCTACTTCTCTGCCATAATCACTATTAGCAAGGTATTGTGTGTGGACTAAATTTTCATATATGAAAAGCAAAGTAGCTGCGACTATAACACTATTTTTTTTAGCTATAAAAAGCTTTATATTTTCAGGAAATCTTGAATTTAGTAAAATTAATTCTTTTTCATTATGTACTGCTTTGGCGTTATGTTGTTTATAAAGAACCTCGTTTAGTAATTTTATAAAATTGTTATAATCATTTGATTCTTCTATTATTATATTTTCTTTTTTGGCTTTGTTTATGTGAGTTTTTCTACCTCTTGGAAGCTTATAATCTTCAAGATAAATCACATTTGAACAATCTACTCTATATAATTGTGCATTATTTATAAATAGTCCATATAAATCTTCTTGCGAAGCTTTTTTGTGATATATATAAGGTATGCTTTTATATATAAGATTTTTAAAATTTTGCTTTTTCATGTAATCAAATAAAACATCAAAACAATCTAACATTTTACTTTGTTGCATTTTAGAATCACAAATAAACCCACCAAAAGTCAACCCTTGGTGTGAATACAAAGTATCATCTTTCTCATTGAGTGGAAGTAGGGCAAACAATCTATCATTTTCATAAAACATTAATGAATGATCAATAAATCTATCAGAATGATAATCCATGTAATTACGATCAAACATAAATAATCCATTTTTGGAATTTTTATTAAATTCATTCCAAATATTTTTTGCTTTAGAGTTATATTTTATACATAACATAATTATACACTTTATATCTTTATTTTTAAAAATTTTTTTGCTGGAATTTTCAAAGCACGTGCAGGATTCCCTCTGTAAATTTTATTTTCACAAGTATTACTAGTTATTGTTGATCCTAAAGTTATAAAATTGTCTTTTGCTATTTTTAGGCCATCAGATATGGATGAGTTAATACCTATAAAAGTATGTTCACCTATATCACAGTATCCAGCGACAACAACATTAGATGTTATACAGCAGTGATCCCTTATAATACTTCTATGCCCTATGTCATTTGAACCCCAAATTATTACATTGTTACCTATTTTACAAAAAGGATGCAATACATTATTCGGCATTATAAAGCAATTTTCTCCAATTTCAACATTTTTCCATATGAGACTGTTAGAAGAAATATAACTTGCAAATTTATAACCTTTATTTTTAAAAAAATCATAAATTGTTTTTCTATAATAACCTAGCTTATCTCCTGATATTGCTACAAAAATTTCATAGTCGTATCTATTAAAAATATTTTGTAAGTTTTCTAAGCTTATTAAGGGCAAATCTAAAAACATATTTTGATTATCTAGAATAAATTTTTCACTTATAGCAAAGGCTACAATATTATAATCTGAATCATTAGTAAAATACTCATAAGCCAAACTAGCTGTTTCTCCAGCTCCAATTATAATTAACTTTTTCACTTTACAACCTTTAAAAATTCATCATAATTTCTTATATATTCTTTTTCATCATAAAATTCACTTGCTAACACAAGCAACTTCGCTCCATAAGAAAAATTTTTCATTTCTCTCCATATATTTTTACCTATGTAAAGCCCTATATCAGGACGATTTAAGATTATACTTTGAGATATTTTACCATCATTTAACATAATCTCACATGATCCATCCACCATGATTAAAACTTGTTCTAAATTTATATGAGCGTGAGCTCCTCTTGGAAATTCTGGTTTTGTATCAAAAATATAATATATTCTTTTTACTTCAAAAGGAATATCTTTTAAATTTTCAAGTGCTATTAAAGAACCTCTTTTGTCAGTAATAGCTGAAAAATTTAAAATCTTATATTTTTCTTTCATGCTACATTTAGGATAATATATTCATATCCCCCCCCCCAGTATTTTTAATTTTACAAAATTCATCATAATTATAAATATATTCATTTTTATCATAGCAGGTATTAGCTAGAACTAGTAAAATACAGTCTTTTGAAAAATCATACATTTGTTTCCATAACATTTTGTCTAAAAATAGCCCTTGTTTTGGATTATTTAACAAAAAAATTTCTTTTTTATTACCATCATCAATTTTTATTTTACATTCTCCTTTTAAAGCGATAAAAAAGAATTGAGAATTTAAATTTGCATGATCACCTCTGATAGTATGTTCTGGAACATCAAAAATATAAAAAATTCTTTTTATTTCAAAAGGGCAGTTGATGTTTTTTTCGCATGCTATTAATGTTGATTTTTTATCATCAAAATAATTTAAGTTTATAAGTTTATAATCCATCTTAGACCTTATACTTTTCTATATACCATTTTATAGTTTTTCCCAAGCCACTCTCAAAACTTTCTTTTGGTTTCCATTGTAGAGTGTTTTTAAGCTTGCTTGAATCTATAGCATATCTTCTATCATGCCCAGCTCTATCTTTTACAAAAGAAATTTGTTCTTTATATGAGTGTTGTTTTGGTAAAATTACATCTAAAAATGAGCAAATTTTATAAGCTATGTCTATATTTTGCCATTCTTCATTTCCACCTATATTAAATGTATCAAAAAAAGTGTTTTTAGAATTTTTTAAAGCATAGTGTAAAATTTGCCCTATAGCTTCACAATGATCTTGCACAAAAAGCCAATCTCGGATATTTTTACCATCTCCATATATTGGGATAGAGTTGTCATTTAATGCGTTTCTTATGATGGTTGGTATGAGTTTTTCATCGTGTTGATTTGGGCCATAGTTGTTAGAGCAATTTGAGATTATAGTATTTAATCCATAAGTATGATGATAGCTTCTTACGAGCATATCTGAGCTTGCTTTAGAAGCAGAATAAGGCGAATTTGGAGCATATGGTGTTTTTTCTGTGAAATAACCATCTTCTCCAAGACTTCCAAAAACCTCATCTGTGCTAATATGATAAAAAAGAGTTTTGTTAAATTTTGGATTTTTCACAAATGGCTCTAAAAACCAATGTTTGTAGGCATTGTGTAAAAGATTAAAAGTTCCATTGATATTGGTTTTTATAAAAATATCAGGATTTTGTATGGAATTATCTACATGTGATTCTGCCGCAAAATGAATAACTATATTAATGGAATGTTTTTGAAAAATATCACAGACTAGTTGTTGATCACAAATATCTCCCTTGTAAAAAGTATAGTTAGGATGATTGCTACTTGCTTGAAGGTTTTGTAAATTTGCTGCGTAAGTTAATAAATCAAGATTGATAATTTTATCTTTTGGATGATGTTGTAAATGATGATTTATAAAATTACTTCCTATAAAACCCGCTCCCCCGGTAATTAAGATATTATTCATTTAAAAACCTTGTAAAATTTTTTGAAGATAGTTTCCATATCCACTTTTTTCTAATAATTTAGCTCGTTTTAAAAGCTTAGCCTCATCAATCCACCCATTTCTAAAGGCTATTTCTTCTAAGCAGGCTATTTTATAACCTTGTCTTAATTCTATTGTTTGCACAAAAGAACTTGCTTCTATGAGACTATCATGTGTTCCGGTATCAACCCAAGCAAAACCTCTTCCTAGAATTTGAGATTTTAGTTTTTTTAGTTTTAAATATTCTATATTTACATCAGTTATCTCTAGTTCGCCTCTTTGACTTGGTTTGATATTTTTAGCTATGTCTATAGCCTGATTATCATAAAAATATAATCCTGTAACAGCATAGTTACTTTTAGGTTGCTGAGGTTTTTCTTCTATACTTAAAACTTCTCCATTTTTAGAAATTTCTGCTACCCCAAAACGCTCTGGATCTTTTACATGATATGAAAATATACTTGCATAATGTTTTTTTGCATCTTCTTTTGCGGTTTTAAGTATATCTGTAAAGCCTTGTCCATAGAAGATATTATCTCCTAAAATTAAAGCTATGTCATCATTTTTTATAAAATCACTAGCAAGTATTAAGCCTTGTGCTAATCCTTCAGGTTTTTCTTGAATACAATAGGATATATCCATCCCAAGCCATGATCCATCTTGAAAAAGTTCTTGAAATTTTACTATGTCTTTTGGTGTAGATATAATTAAAACTTCTTGAATTTGAGCAAGCATTAACACCGAAAGTGGATAATAAATCATGGGTTTATCATAGATTGGAAGTAATTGTTTACATAAAGTTAAAGTACTAGGATATAATCTTGTTCCAGAACCCCCAGCAAGTATAATTCCTTTCATTTTCTTCCTTGCAATGTTTTCTTTATGCTAAAATAAAATCTAAATATCTCTCTAGTAATTTTTCGAAGTATATTTTTAGGTTTTTGGTTTCTTTGTCCAATTATACTATTTAATGATGACAAATAAATTAAAAAAGGTTTATATATGATATTTTTCACCTTATGATAATAATACATATCCATGTAATCATCTACCGGTTTAAACCAATATTTTGCCTTGTTTGTAAATTTTATGGCAGCACTTGGATGAAGGAAATAACCTAAAGCACCACTGACATTTTCAAAACTTTTAAAAAAATTGTTATTTATTTGATCAATTTTCTTATCAAAAGAATAGTGAAGTCTTATGTATTCATAATTGCTATTTAGTAATTTTTCAATGATGTTTGAGTTGTTTAAAAACTCATCACTAAAGATGACATCATCTTCTAAAATGATGATAGGGCTATTAAGTTCTTGGCATTTTTTCCATAAACTATAATGAGATGCAAAGCATGATTTTTCACTATCACTAAGTTCACGCCCAAGCACAAATTGACACCACCATGGGAAGTGATTTTTAAACCGCAAATGCTCATTTTTAGAGCCATCTATGGCTGTAAAAAATTCAAATTCTAGTTTATTTTTTAAATCCGGATTGCATATGAAGAGTTTTTGAATTTGTTCTTGCATAAAATTTTTTCTATCTTCTGAGCGTTCTAGATTGATGATAAAAACTTTTACTTTTTCCAAACTCTACTCTCTAATCCTAAAATTTCTTTCTCTAAAACTTCTAATATTTTTTCATTAAAATGTTTATGTGAAAAAATATTAGCTAATTTTTTAATGCATTTTAAACTTTGCTTTTTATGTCGGTAATTTTGCCATAAAATTTCTTTATTTTTGTTTTCATATCTACCATTTTCATTAAATTCATAGCGGTATATGCATTCTTGCGACACAAAAAAACTCTCATTTAGCATAAAATTTATATAGTTAAAAAGCACATCCTCTCCATAACAAAGCCTTTCTTTGAAATCAACATATTCAAAGCTTTTTAAAATCAAATTTTTCCTATATAATTTTGCCCAAACACTCCAGCAAAAATGTTTTTGTTTGAGTAAAAATTCCATAAAATCATCTTTATTAAAAAACTCATCTTGCTTAAATCTATAAAATTTCTTAAATTTTACCCTATGTACATACGCATCAAACACTACCATATCTACATTTTTAATTTTTTCAAACCCAAGCTCACAAGCATTATATTCTAAATAATCATCAGGATCTAAAAACATTATAAAATCTGATTTTGCATTTAATACACCTATATTTCTACTAGCAAAGGTTCCTAAATTTTCTTCATTATATATGATTTTTATCCTATCATCTTTACTAGCATATTCTTTGGCTATATCTATACTTTTATCATTTCCAAGGTCATCTACTACAATGATTTCTATATCTTTAAAAGTTTGATTAATGCAACTTTCTAATGCTCTGGCTATATATTTTTCTACATTATAAGTTGGTAGTATGATGGAAATTTGACTCATTTTAGCTCTTTATTTTTGATATAATTATAGCTTTTATTTTTAAGGAAAATCATGAATATTTTTATCAACCTTCCTACTTGGCTTGGCGATGCGGTGATGGCTAGTGCGGCTATTTATGCTATAAAAGAAAAATATCCCCAAGCTAAATTTACTTTTTATGGTTCTTTTGTAAGTACAGAGCTTTTTAAACGCTTTGAAAATGCTCAAATTTTAGTAGAAAATAAAAAGCAAAGATATAGGCAAATTTTAAAAGCTAGAAAAAACCTTGGTAAATTTGATCTAGCTTTTTCATTTCGCTCGGCATTTTCAAGCAAGATTATTTTAAATCTAATCAAAGCAAAAAAAAGATTTTATTTTGATAAAAATATTCTAAAAGAAGAACACCAAGTCTTAAAATACTTAAATTTCATAGAAAAAGCCTTAAATTTTAAAGCTACTTCAAATGCTTTAAAGCTTCCTATAAAAGCAAAATCAACTCAAAAAATTTTAGGTATAAACCCAGGTGCACATTTTGGAAGTGCGAAAAGATGGGAAGCAATCTATTTTGCAAGGGTAGCAAAAGAATTTAGCTCCACGCATCAAATTTTAATCTTTGGAGTAGAAAGTGAGAGAGAAATTTGTGATGAAATTAAGCGTTTTCTTTTAAAAGAAGGCATAAGGGTAAAAAATCTTTGTGGTAAAACTAGTATTTATACTTTATGTAAAAATATTTCTATGCTTGACTTGCTCATCACAAATGATAGTGGCCCTATGCATATAGGCGCAGCTTATGGGGTAAAAACGGTGGCGGTTTTTGGCTCGACTAAATTTAGTCAAACCTCGCCTTGGCAAGAAAATGCTAAAATAGCACATTTAAATTTAACTTGTATGCCTTGTATGCAAAAGGTCTGCCCTTTAAAACACCACAAATGCATGAAAGACTTAAAGCCTGAAGTAATAATAAATTTAGCAAAAACATTTTTTTAACATATTTTTCTTTGTGATTTGGGTTTAAACCTCTTGCAAAAGCTTGATAAATGTGTTAAACTTAGCAATCATTTTTAATCAAGGAGCTTTTTATGACTAAAGCAGATTTTATTTCTCAAGTTGCTCAAACTGCTGGGCTAACTAAAAAAGATGCAACTGCAGCTACTGATGCAGTAATCGCTACTATTACTGATGTATTAGCTAAAGGTGATAGCATTAGCTTTATTGGTTTTGGTACATTTTCTGTGGCTGAAAGAGCTGCTAGAGAAGCTAGAGTACCAAGCACTGGTGCTACTATCAAAGTACCTGCTACTAAAGTTGCTAAATTTAAAGTAGGTAAAAACCTTAAAGACGCAGTTGCTGCTGCTAAAACCGCTAAAAAAGCTAAAAAATAATTCTTTGCGCAAAAGTTTTTAACTTTTGCGTTTTTCTTCATAGATTATATATTAATTTTCTTTTGATATTGTTTTTAAAAAATTAGAAGGAAAACAATGTCAGTTTATAATAATATCTTAGATTGTATAGGTAATACTCCGATTATTTCTTTAAAAGAATTTGCTCCAAATCTTTATGCTAAATGTGAGTATTTTAATCCAAGTCATTCTATAAAAGATAGAGCAGCCGTGGAGATGATAAAACAAGCTTTAAATGAAAGCAAGATTAATCAAGAAACAACCATTATAGAAGCTACAAGTGGAAATACCGGCATAGCTTTAGCAATGATTTGTGCAAGCTTAAAGCTTAAACTTATCATAACTATGCCTGAGTCTATGAGTATTGAGCGTAGAAAAATGATGAGTTTTTTTGGTGCAAAGCTAGAGCTTACTCAAGCAAGCAAAGGTATGCAAGGAGCGCTTGATAGAGCTAATGAACTTTTGAGTGAAATTCCAAATTCGTTTATGGTAAGTCAATTTGAAAATATCAACAACAAAAATGCACATAGAAAAAATACTGCTTTAGAAATTTTAAAAGCTTTGCCTGATCTTGATATTTTTTTAGCAGGTTTTGGCACGGGTGGGACTATTAGTGGGGTAGGAGAAATTTTAAAAGAACGCAATCCTAATATCAAAATCATAGCTTTAGAACCTGCATCTTCGCCACTTTTGAGTCAAAATACCGCTGCAAGCCATAAAATTCAAGGTATAGGTGCAAATTTTATCCCTAAAATTTTAAATCAAAAAATTATAGATGAGATAGTTTGTGTAAGCAATGAAGATGCTATAAATACAGCCTTAGAGCTTGGTAAAAACGGCATAATGGCAGGAATTTCAAGCGGAGCAAATGTATATATGGCTAGAAAAATTGCTTTAGAAAATCCAAATAAAAAAGTCTTGACTATGTTAAATGATACAGCAGAGCGATATTTATCAACTGATTTATTTGCAAATTTATAATTTGGAGTATGTATGAGTCAAAATAATGAGCATTTTGATTTAGATCTTGAAAGGGCGATTTTAAGTTCTTGTATATATAGTGAGGATTCTTTTTTTAGTATTTCTTCAGATATTGAGATTAATGATTTTTCACTCAAAGCTCATCAAGATATTTACAAAGCTATTTTAGCTTGTGTGAATGCAGGCGAGCCTATAAGTGCAAGTTTTATAAGAAAACATAAAAAAGTAGATGAACAAATTTTAGCTGAAGTTTTAGCCACTACTTCCATAGCAGATGTGAGTAAATACGCTTATGAGTTAAGAGAAAAATCCATTAGACGCCAACTTTTAAATTTTGCTTATACTATACCTACAAGGGTAAATGAAGATAAAAGCATTTCTCAAATTTCAGATGAAATAGGCAAAGAGATTTTTAATCTTACCAACCGTGTAAATAGTAATAGTATTAAAGATATGACTATGGTTATGTCTGAGCTTATGGATGAGTTTAAAAAGCAAAAAGAAGCTGAAAACAAAGATATTTTAGGACTTGATACAGGCTTTAGTGAGCTTAATAAAATGACAAAAGGCTTTAAACCTGGCGATCTTGTAATCATTGCTGCGCGCCCAGGTATGGGAAAAACTACAATTTGTCTTAATTTTATAGAAAAAACACTAAGGCAAAATAAAGGTGTTGTAATGTTTTCACTAGAAATGCCTGCTACACAAATCATGCAAAGATTAATCAGTGCAAAAACTTCCATTCCTTTGCAAAAAATTCTAATCGCAGATTTAAACGATGATGAGTGGAGTAGAGTAGGTGATGCTTGTAATGAATATGCGCAAAAAAATCTTTATATTTATGATAGTGGTTATGCTAGCATAGCTGATATTCGTTCGATTTTACGCAAAATAAAGGCTCAAGATGAGAGTATTGAGCTTTGCGTAGTTGATTACATCGGTCTTATGATGAGTAATTCAGCTTTTAATGATAGGCATTTACAAGTGAGTGAAATTTCAAGAGGTTTAAAACTTTTAGCAAGAGAATTAAATATGCCAGTAGTGGCACTTTCGCAATTAAATCGTTCATTAGAAAGTAGAGCAAATAAGCGTCCTATGCTTAGTGATTTAAGAGAAAGTGGCGCTATAGAACAAGATGCAGATACGATTTTATTTGTATATAGAGATGAGGTTTATAGAGAGCAAGAAGAAAAAGAAAGAGAAAATAAAGCTAAAAATGAAGGTAAGACTTATGAGAGAAAATTTATGCCAAATCCTGTGCAAGAAAAGGCTGAGCTCATTATAGGTAAAAATAGAAATGGCCCTGTAGGACATGTGGATTTGCTTTTTTTAAAAGAAAAATCATGCTTTATTGAAGCTCCAAAAGAAGATTTTGTGGTTACAAACTTTGAAGGTTAATTCAAAGGGTAACCATAATTTTTATGCATAAAAAGTTCTAAATCTTTAAAATCGATTTTTCCCATTAGCTCTTCTACGAGTTGCTTATACACTATTTTTCCATCTTTGACTACAAAGGCTGCTCTTGCTAATAATCCTGCAAATACACTATCACCCATTAAAACTCCATAATTAGTACCAAAATCTTTAAAAGCAAAATCACTTGCTACAATAATATCATCAACCCCTTCAGTAGCGCAAAAACGATCCATAGCAAAAGGCAAATCCATGCTGATAATAATAACTTCGATATTTTTCATAGAAGCTAATCTCTTATTGGTTTCTCTTGCTTGTTTAGAGCATACTTGAGTGTCTAAACTAGGAAAGGTTAATAAAATTTGAGTTTTTCCAGGTGGTGCTATTTCTACTGGGGCGAGGTTTTTGGTTCTTAGAGTTATTCTTGGAGCAGTATCGCCAACTTCTAGCTCATCTCCTATAAGTTCTATTTCTTGATCTTTATATATAATACTTGCCATAATTTTCCTCTTTTATAATAAAATCATTTTTGCTAAAAGTAAAAAACTAAAAAATCCCAAACCATCGGTAATTGCAGTAATCACTACACTCGATCCTACTGCAGGATCGATTTTAAATTTTTTTAAAGTTAAAGGTACAAAAGAGCCTACAAAACCGGCTAAGGCTAGATTAATTAGCATTGATAAGGCTATAACAAGCCCCAAAAGAGCTGTTTTAAACCATATAAGAGCTATAATACTCATAATACTAGCAAATATAAATCCATTAAGTAAAGAAATTCCACTCTCTCTTAATATAACTTTTTTAGCGTCTTTAAATTCTACTTCATTGAGTGAAAGTTTTCTAACTGTTACCGCTAAAGCTTGTGAGCCTGTATTGCCTCCCATAGAAGCTACGATAGGCATAAGTACTGCTAGAGCTACGAGTTGTTCTATTTCGCCTGAAAAAAGGCTAATGATATTAGCTGAGATTAATGAGGTGGTAAGGTTGATCATAAGCCAAAAAGCTCTTGCTTTGGCTGCTTTAAAAGCACTTTCTTCTTCAGCATCCTCATCAACTCCGGCTAAGTTATAAATTTGCTCTGTTGCATTTTCTTGGATTAAATCATGGATATCATCATAGGTAATTCTACCTAAAAGCACTCCATCATCATTTACAACCGCTAAAACACTCAAATCATAATCTTCTACTATATCAATAGCCTTTTGTATATCTTCATGATCTTTAATGCTATAACATTTATATTTTTCACTATTGTTTTTGATAATATCTGCAAAACTTAGTTTAAAATCCCAAAGCAAAAGATCACTTAGGTTGATAGCATTACAAAGCTTTCCTTGATTATCTATGATATAAACTTGAAAAATTTGATCCACTTGTCCTGAGTGTTTTAAAATTCTATATCTTTTAATAGCCTTTTCTATACTCTCATCAATAGAAGCTGTGAAAATTTCTGTTTGCATATAAGCACCAGCGGTATTTTCATCATAATTTTTAAGGCGTAAAATTTCTTCTTTATCTTCGGAGCTTAAGCGGTTTAAAATGGCTAAAGTTTTTTGTGGATTTAGCTCTTCAAAACGCTTAATCAAATCTGTTGCATCATCACTTTCAAGCTCTTCTACCGCTTTTGCAATCTTTATAATGCTTAAGTGTTCTAAAATATCTTCTAAGATATGTTCAGGTGTTATAGTAGCTACATTTGCAAGTGTGTAAGTATCAAAAGATTTAAGAGTTTGCAAATAAAGCTCTTCATTATATCTTTTGATAGTCTTTAGGGCTTCATTGGTTTCATAGGTGCTTTGATTTTTGGAAATATTTTTTAAAAGTTCTTGTGCTTCTAAAAAATCATTCATCATCTCAAAGCTCCATAGAATTTTCTATATTTTGTTCTTTTGGTGGATTTTTATAGTTTTCATCAATGCTTTGCAAGCGATTTTCATACTCTTTTGCCATTTTTAAAAATTCTTCTTTATTTTTACCGCTTAGGCTTGATTTTGGAATTTTTACTATGGTTTCAGGATTAATTGCTTTGTTATTTAGATAAAGTCCAAAATGTAAATGTGGCCCAGTACTCATACCAGTAGAGCCTACATAGGCAATTACTTGTCCTTGCTTAATTTTTTGGCCACGTTTGATTTTTGCAAAGCGACTAAGATGAGCATATAAAGTCATATAGCCTGATACATGTTTTACTTGTACAACCTTACCATAACCACCTTTTGTCCCAACAAAACTAATCGTCCCATCTCCTGCACTCTTAACTGGAGTACCCGTTGGAGCTGCATAGTCAATACCTAAATGAGCTCTATAACGTTTTAAGATAGGATGATATCTTGCTCTAGTAAAGCGATCCGAAATTCTTGTGTATTTAACAGGTTTGGTTAAAAAGAAATTTTCAAGTTCTTTTCCCTGAGCATTATAATAAGAATCTTTATATAAAAACACAGAATATTCTTTACCTCTAATGTTAGCTAAAGCTGCTTGGATATTAATGTCGCCAAAAAGTCTTCCTAGTCTTCTTTTTTGCTCATAAATTAATACTACGCTATCGCCTTTTCTGACATTTTTAAAATTAACACTATTTTTAAAAGCTCTCACCATAGCTCTTGCTAAGGTTACACTGCCACTTTCATCATAAACATCTTGATAAGCTGAGTTGTTAATAGCTACGCGAATGATTCTTTTTTCTTTAGTGTAAGAAATAGGGGTAAAACTCAATACGAATTTGTTTTCTATATTTTTGTAAATATGAATTTGTAAATCATCACTAATTGGGATTAAAACTTGCTCGAGCTCACCTTGCTCATCTTTTAGCATTTGGTATTTAATGCCACTTGCAATTTCTGCGCTTAGTTCTTTATCTTCGGTGTCAAGATTATAATATAAATTAAGTGGTATAGAATGATCTTGTAAAAAATCAAGTAAAGTTTTGCCATTTTCCCAAGAAAGTTCTTCAACACTTGAAATAGCAAAAAGTTTTATGGATATAAGTAAAGATATGAAAATTTTTTTCATGATAATCTAAAGCCTTCTAAAATTTAAACATAAATTTGTATTTTACTTAATTTTTCTTACAATTTTGTAAGGAAAAAACAATATAATTTATTTTTACACTTTTTAAGGAGTATAAATTGTCAAGAATTATTTTAGTGCTTTGCTGTTTTTTAGCATTTTTACAAGCTAAAAATTTTGATTTAATACAAACAAAACTTGAAAAAGTAGATGATATTTATGGTTATATAAAAGATGATCCTAGGATTTTATTGCACTCAAGTGGTATAGTTGTACATGAAATTGATACACAAAAATCTATCATTGCAAGAGCTAGTGTGATAGGGCGTGAAAATGGTTTGGTTAAATTACAATTTAAAGTTTTTGATATGTTAGCTCAAGATGCTATGCCTTTACCAAATGTATTGCCACAAGTAGGCGATAAAATAGTTTTGAATTATTTATATGATAGAGCTTTGATTATAGCTCCTGATAAAAGCGTGTATGATTTTATAGCACAAAAATTAAATGGAATTTATTTTTTACACCCTGATTTATTTGGTGCTCATATGATACAAGAATACCGCCAAACTCCAAGAAGATCAGATTTTAGATCTTTTTGTTCAAAAAATGCTGTGGGGCTTTTAGTAGTAGCTTTAGAAAATAAAGCTGAGATAGTTGATTGTCAAGACTTTGGCAAGATTGAAGAATTTGCCATACCTCAAGCTCAAAGTTTGCAAATTCCATTTTATTCAAGAATCACAGGTTATAAAAGTGATATTTTTAGCTTAAATGATGAGGCTATTGGAAATTATTATGTATATTATGAAAAACTAATTAGCTTAACTAGAGAAAAATAATGCAAGAAATTCATCAAAAATTCTTTCAAGATCTTTTAGGGGTTGAAAATGCACATTTTGATCCTATCCATAAAAGAGCATATAGCTATGATGCTACTAAAAAGCATTATTTGCCTGACGGAGTGCTTTTCCCAAGAGATGAAAATGATATTAGTCAAATTCTAAAATATTGCAATGAAAATAAAATCATCGTTATTCCTAGGGGTTCAGGTAGCGGATTTACCGGTGGAAGCTTGGCTGTTAATGGTGGAGTAGTGCTAAGCTTTGAAAAACATATGAATAAAATTTTAGAAATTGATCTTGAAAATTTAGTTGCAGTGGTACAACCTGGTGTGATAAATATGGCTTTACAAGAAAAAGTAAAAGAATATGGCTTATTTTATCCACCTGATCCTGCTAGTATGGAGTATTCTTCTTTAGGGGGAAATGTAAGCGAAAATGCAGGGGGTATGAGGGCTGCTAAGTATGGTATAACTAAAGATTATGTAATGGCTTTAAGAGCTGTTTTACCTAATGGAGAAATCATTAGAGCAGGCAAAAAAACCATAAAAGATGTAGCGGGTTATAATCTAGCTGGAATTTTAATAGCAAGTGAGGGAACTTTGGCTGTACTTAGTGAGATTACATTAAAACTAGTTGCTTTGCCAAAGTTTAAAAAGACAGCTATGGGGATTTTTAACAGTATTGATGAAGCGATGAATGCAGTTTATAAAACTTTAGCTAAAGGTGTAACCCCTGTATCTATGGAATTTTTAGATCAACTAAGCATACAAGCATTAGAGCAAAAATTTCAAAAAGGCTTGCCTATGGATGCGGGTGCGATTTTAATCGCTGATGTAGATGGTAATATAGAAGAGGCTTTGGAAACAGATTTAAAAATCTTGCAAGAGAGTTTTTATGAATCTGGTGTAAGAGAGTTTAAAATAGCAAAAGATGAGCAAGAAGTAGCTGATATTTGGTTTGCTAGAAGAAATTGCTCTCAAAGTATAGCAATGTATGGAAATTTAAAACTTAATGAAGATATTACAGTGCCACGTTCAAAACTACCTGAGCTTTTAAAAGGCATAGCTGAAATTTCTAAAAAATATGATTTTAAAATCCCTTGTTTTGGTCATACTGGCGATGGGAATGTGCATACTAATGTAATGGTAAGTGACAAAAACAATCCTGAATTAGTTAAAAAAGGTTATGAAGCTGTGGAAGAGGTGTTTAAGCTTACGGTCTCTTTAGGTGGGACTTTAAGTGGAGAGCATGGCATAGGCATTTCAAAAGCTCCTTTTATGAAGCTTGCTTTTAGTGAAGCTGAAATGGACTTAATGAGAAATATCAAAAAAGCATTTGATCCAAATAATATACTTAATCCTTTCAAAATGGGACTTTGATGAGTTTTAAAAACTTATTTAAAATTCTTTTAGCTTTAAGAGATAAAGAAATTTTAAATTATGCTGCGGCTTTGAGTTTTTATACTATCTTGTCTTTAATACCACTTTTGTTTTTGTGTTTTTGGGTTTTTACCCAAATTCCAAGTTTTGAAATTTATCAAGAAAGAATTAAAAATTTAATTTTTACTTTTTTAATCCCAACTCAACAAGAATTAATCATACAATACATCAATACATTTTTAAAAAACAGCGTAAATTTAGGACTTATAGGACTTTTGGCTATGGCTTTGACTTCTTTGGCTTTTTTTTCAGGTTATGATTATGTGATTAATAAGCTTTTAGAAGAAAATTCTAAAAGTCTTTGGCATAGTATAAGTTCTTATTGGACTTTAGCAACCTTAACCCCACTTGGGCTTGGAGTGAGTTTTTATATTTCAGGTTTTATACAAAAAACCTTAGATGATTTTAATATTGCTTTAAATTTTTTTGAGATTTTACCTTATGTGATTATATGGGCTTTATTTTTTGTCTCTTATTCAAGTTCAGTAAGTAAAAAAGGTGATTTAAAAACTTTACTTATTAGTTCTTTTGGTGCTTCTGTAATTTGGTATATTTCTAAGATGATTTTTGTATATTATGCTGTATATAATAAAACTTATTTAAATGTATATGGTTCTTTTTCTGTGATATTGTTTTTCTTTTTGTGGATTTACATTTCTTGGATTATTTATCTTTTGGGTTTAAAGGCTTATTTGCTTTTAAATCAAGAAAATAAAGGGAATAAGCCCAAGAGAAACTACAAAAAGAGCTAAGTATTTATTAAATATAGCGGTTAAAGATAAAATTAAATAAATACAATAAAATACAAAAGGCATTGATAGATTAATCGCATGCATTTTAAACTCAAAAAAATACATTAAATATAAATCTAATAAGTTTCCATAAGAAAAAATATGCAAGATTAAAACCAAAGGATAAAATACCGCAAAGACTAAACTTAAAGGTATGGCTAAAAATTGCTGAAAGCTAAGTAGAGGAAAAAAGTATAATACAGGAATAATCATTGCCAAAAAAGTCCAGATATTTAGCAAAAAAACGTGAGTAAAATTTGAAAATTGATCTTTAAAATGATGAAGATATAAATAAATATAAAAAACCCCTAAAATAGAAAATAAAAAACCAACGCTAAAAAGAAGTTTTGGAAAAATACTAATGCAAAAGACTATACTTAAAAATAAAAATTTAAAACTGAGTATTTTAATATTTTTACTAAATAAATAAAAAGCAAAAAGACTCATCAGTAAAGCTCTTGTATAAGAAGGACTAAAGTCTATTAAAAATATATACAAAATTAAAAGTAAGAAAGCAAAAATACTAATATCAAGTTTTAAACTTCTATAAGGAAAATATCGTTTATGAAAAAAAGCGTATAAAGGAGCAAAAATCAAAAAGCAAAAGCTAAATAACAAGCCTAAATGATATCCACTAATAGCAATTAAATGCGCGGTATTATAAAAATTTACATCATTTCTAAGCTCACTTGATACATTTTTGGCAAAAAATAAAGCCCCGTAAAATTCTTTGATTTTTTCATTTTGATGTTGATTTAAAAAATACTTTATTAGGGTATTTTCTTTTTGTGTTTTGGTTTTGTTAAAATCATAACTTGGTGTATAAAAATTTTTACTAAGATAATCTTTAAAGTTAATATTTTTAGTGATAATTCTAAGATTTATTACATCATTTTTACTTAAATTTAGATCTTTATAACTAGTAGTGTAAAAAATAAAATCAGAATTTTTAAGTTTTAAAACTTGATATTTTTTACCTTTTTTATTAGTTTTTTCATAAGAAGATAAAACGATGTTATCTTTAAGTAATAAATGCTTAGTAAGCTTAAAATTTTGATATTTTTTATACTCATAGATGAAATTTAAACTAAAAATTGCTAAAAAACATAATAATAAAATAAAAAATTCTCTATAAGTTTCTTTTATAGAGAATTTTAAACTCATTTTTTCTTAGAAAAGCGTGATAAATATAACCATATAATAAAAATTAAAGTGATTATAAAAACAGGAGCTATGTAAGGATAGTTGGTAAATACTTCAAAAGCCTCTTTTAGGGTATTTCCAAAAATAAAACCAGCATAACCTAAAACAACAGCCCAAATTAAACTAGCTAAGGTATTGATGATAAAAAATCTTACAAAGCTAAATTTGCAAAGACCTGCTGCTATAGGAATGATGGTTTTTATTCCATAGATAAATTTTTGCACCACTAAAAGTAAGTCACCGTATTTTTTGATTTTCATCATAGCAAGAGCAATTTTTCTTCTATGATTTTTAAAATAAGGCATTATGTCTTTTTTATAGTATTTTCCCAAGATAAATAATAAAGTTGAGCCTATGGTATTAGCCAAAAAGGCTAAAAATATACACAAATGTAAATCAAGTTTGGTAGAACTTGCACAAAGTACTCCTGCAGCAAGTATAGCAACCATACCTCCACCAAAGGAATAAAAAAATAAAATTAAATAGCCATAAGTGCTTAGATTATCTATCATTTCTTGCATGAAAAACCTTATCTTGCAAAATCAATAGCTCTAAGCTCTCTGATGACATTGACTTTTATTTCACCAGGATATTGTACTTTTTCTTGAATTTCTTCAGCTATTTCTTTAGCTAAAAGCACAGATTCATCATCATTGACTAATTTTGCATTAACAATAACTCTAATCTCCCTACCAGCATTAATAGCATAAGCTTTTTTAACCCCTTCTTTGCTCTTTGCTATATCTTCAAGCTCACTCACTCTTTTTAAGAAGGCTTCTAAAACCTCACGTCTTGCGCCAGGACGCGCAGCGCTTAGTGTATCCGCTGTGCAAACTGCAGCTGACTCTATACTAGTAGCCTCTTCATGTCCATGATGAGCATAAATAGCATTAATCACTACAGGATGTTCCTTGTATCTTTTGCAAAGTTCAGCTCCCAAATCTACATGTGAACCTTCAAATTCATGTGTTAAAGCCTTGCCAATATCGTGTAAAATTCCAGCTCTTCTTGCTAGTTTTTCATCACCGCCACATTCAGCTGCTATGATTCCAGCTAAGTGTGCTACCTCTAAAGAATGTGCTAGTGCATTTTGTCCATAACTTGCTCTATATCTTAATTTTCCTATTAATTTAACAATTTCAGGATGGATATTATTAAGCCCTAAATCCATTACTATAGTTTGCCCTTCTTCTAAGATATTATCCTCAAATTCCTTGCAGACTTTTTCATAAATTTCTTCTATTTTTGCAGGTTGTATTCTTCCATCTTCAACTAAGAGTTCAATTACCTTTGTAGCAATAGCGCGTCTATAAAGATTAAAACAACTTACTATAATAGCTCCAGGTGTATCATCAATGATAATATCAACACCTAAAACCATTTCTAAAGTTTTGACATTTCTTCCTTCTTTACCTATGATACGGCCTTTTAATTCATCATTTTTGATGTTGACCACGTTGATTAGTCTTTCAGCAGCAAATTCTCCTGCAAATCTTGAAGTGGCTTGTGCTAAGATAAAATTAGCTTTTCTTTTAGCCTCGTTTCTAGCTTCTTCTTCGTATTTTCTGACAATATGTGCAATTTCAGCCCTTGAATTTTCTTCTATTTTATTTAAGACTATGCTTCTTGCTTCCTCTTGAGTTAGACCAGCTGAATGTTCAAGAATTTTTAATACCTCGTCGAGCTTTTTTTTATAAGTTTGTTTTAAATTTTCATTCTCTTCATACAAAGTTTTTATGGCTTGTTGTTCTTTTGCAAGTTTATTTTTATTTTCTTCGTGAAGTTTTTCTTGATAATGAAGGTTTTGTTCTTTTTTATTGAGTTCTTCTAATTTAATAGAATGCTCTTTTTGTAATTTTTGAATTTTTTCATCGAATTTTTTCTTTGCAGCAAATTCAGCTTCTGAAACTGAATTTCTAGCATCTTTAAGTGTTAATTCAGCTTCATATTCAATGGCTTTTGCTTTTGCTTTTGCTTGCTCTAAAAAGATATTGAAATTTGCATCATTAATCTTTTTGGCGACTATATACCCAATCCCTCCGCCTATAAAAACGGCTATTAATGCGACTAATATTTCTATCATTGTTTTTAACTTTCCTAAAATATTTTTTATAAGGGTTTATATAAAAATTTCCTTTTATATCATGATCTTGGCTAAAAAATTGATCAGATTTTGCATCGATCATTTGCGTAAAAATAACCAAAGGTTTTTTATAAGAAATGCTTTCAAAAAACCTATCGTAAAAACCTTGACCATGACCGATTCTTCCTAATTTTGCATCTACACCTATTACAGGAATAATTGCAACATCAATGCGAGTTTGCAAAAAAGAATCTTTTGGCTCATACACCCCAAAGCTCTTTTTTTCAAGAGCTAATCTTAATTTTACTACCTTTAAACTTTTATCTTGCATAAATGGGACGAAAATTTGATATTTTTTTGTTAGAAAATGTCTGAATTTATAAAGATTAATTTCATATTTTAAAGGGATATATATAAGGATATTTCTACAATTTTTGTATAAATTTAGAATTTTCATTATTTCTTGAAAAACCAAAAAATCCCTTTTGTATTGATACTTTAATTTTAAATGCATTTTGGATTTTTGTTTTATTCTAAAATTGTTTTTTATCAAGGCTTTCCTTAAAGTTTTTAACTTTTTATGTTATACTTTTAAGCTTAAAAAATCATAAGGATAAGAATTGAAATTTAAAATTTTTTTAGTAATTTTTATCGCGGTATTTTTTGCTTCATGCTCTAGTGATAAAGAAAATTCTAGTACTGAAAATACAGACAATGCGAGTTTGACTCAAAGTGAAAATATTGATTTTACTTTAAAATTTTTAGATGGTAGAAAAATGTATGTGAAATATCATGAGCAAGCATTTAATTTTGATGATACGGCTAAAGCTAAGTTGTTTGTTTTTTTTACAAGTTGGTGTGCACCTTGTAAGGCTCAAATTCCACATTTAAATAATCTAAATAACAAATATCAAGAAAAATTTGAAGTAATAGCGCTTTTTTTGGAAGAAAATAAAGAGCAAGAAATATTAACTTTTATAGAAGATGAAAAAATTAAATTTCCAGTAGTTATCGGAGAAAATAATTTTGTTTTTTCTAAAGTTTTAAATGTCAGTTCTATACCAACAATGGTGTTGTTTAATGCAAAAGGCGAAAAGATTAAAGAGTATTTAGGGATAATCCCTGAAGAAATGTTAGATATAGATATACAAAAAGCGATAATGTAATGTTTGGATTTTTAAAAAATGGTTTGAAAAAAACCTTAGAAAGTATTCATTTAGTTAAGGCTTCAAATAAAATCATTACCAAAGATTTGCTTGAAGAAATGCTTTTAGAAGCTGATGTGGCATATGAGATAGTTGAGGAGATTATTTATTATCTTCCTCCAAATGATGAGGTTAAAAAGGCCGATTTAGAGCGTGTTATGGGGACTTATTTTATTTACGATAGACCAGAACTTGCTAATGCCAAGCCTTTTGTGGATTTGATTTTAGGTGTAAATGGAGTGGGCAAGACTACAAGCATTGCTAAAATGGCGCATTTACATAAAGAAAATGGCGAAAAAGTTATACTTGGAGCTTGTGATACTTTTAGGGCAGGAGCTATAGAGCAGTTAAAATTATGGGCACAAAAATTAGATATGGATATCATAGCTACTTCACAAGGACACGATCCTTCAGCAGTCGCTTATGATGCTATTTCTAAAGCTTTAGCAAAAAACTATGATAGGGTTATTTTAGATACAGCAGGACGCTTGCAAAATCAAAAAAATCTTGCTAATGAGCTTGAAAAAATCGTTCGCATAAGCGATAAAGCTATGCAAGGAGCTCCTCATAGAAAAATCCTTGTGCTTGATGGTACTCAAGGTGTGGCAGGAATTTTGCAAGCAAAAGCTTTTAATGATTTAGTAAAACTTGATGGAGTGATTATTACAAAACTTGATGGAACCGCTAAAGGTGGAGCTTTATTTAGCATAGCAAGAGAACTTGAGCTTCCTATTTTATATGTAGGGGTAGGGGAGCAGCTAGGACAAATTCATGAGTTTAATCCTAATGAATACGTTAAAACTTTAGTTGAAGAGATTTTTGCGTAATTTATGGCTAAAAAACATATTTTATTTGAATGTCAAGCTTGTGGAAATCAACAAAGCAAATGGCTAGGCAAATGTCCTGAATGTGGTTCTTGGGATAGTTTTGTTGAGTTAAAGCATGAACAAATTAAAGTTTTAAAAGAATTAAACTCGCTTTCAAACACTCCAAGTTCTGCTGTATGTATTAACGATGTTGTGGCAGAAAATTTTACACGTATAAGCACTGATGATAATGAGCTTGATTTAGTTTTAGGCGGTGGGCTTGTTGTGGGCTCTTTGGTATTGATAGGAGGTTCCCCAGGAGTTGGAAAATCTACGCTTTTGCTAAAGATTGCTTCAAATCTAGCTAAAGGTGGTAAAAAAGTACTTTATGTAAGTGGTGAAGAGAGTAAATCTCAAATCAAACTGCGTGCAGATCGCTTGAATGCAAATTGTGAAAATTTATTTTTGCTCACAGAGCTTTGCTTGGAAGATATTTTAAGTGAGCTTTCTAAAAAAGATTATGAAATTTTGATTATCGATTCTATACAAACTTTATATTCTAATAAAATTACTTCAGCAGCAGGTAGTATCACTCAAGTTAGAGAAATTACTTTTGAGTTAATGCGCTATTCTAAAGCTAATAATATTAGCACTTTTATCATAGGGCATATTACTAAAGATGGAGCTATAGCTGGACCTAGAATTTTAGAGCATATGGTAGATGTAGTGCTTTATTTTGAAGGTGATGCTAATAAAGAAATAAGAATTTTAAGAGGTTTTAAAAATCGTTTTGGAAATATTTCTGAAGTTGGTATTTTTGAAATGACTTCTAAGGGTTTAATTAGTGCTAAAGACATAGCTAATAGATTTTTTACGCGTGGTAAGGCAGTAAGTGGTAGTGCTTTAAGCGTGGTAATGGAAGGAAGTAGAGCTTTAGTGCTAGAAATTCAAGCCTTAGTTTGTGAGAGTGCTTATCCAAAACGCAGCGCAACAGGTTATGAAAAAAACCGTTTAGATATGCTCATAGCTTTACTTGAGAGAAAGCTTGAAATTCCTTTGGGACACTATGATGTTTTTATTAATGTAAGTGGTGGGGTGAAAATTAGTGAAACTGCGGCAGATTTAGCAGTAGTTGCGGCTATTATTTCAAGTTTTAAAAACCGCCCTTTAAGTAAAGATAGTGTTTTTATAGGTGAGCTTAGCTTAAATGGTGAAATCAAAGAAGTATTTTCACTTGATGTGCGTTTAAAAGAAGCTAAAATGCAAAAATTTAAAAATGCCATAGTGCCGGTTAAGCCTATGGAAGATCTTAGTTTAAAATGTTTTGTAGCCAAAGAATTACGTGAGGTTTTAGAATGGATGTAAAATTTGATGTAGTTATTATAGGTTCAGGTCTTGGGGGCTTAAGTGCGGGTGCTTTTTTAGCTAGAAATGGTAAAAGAGTTTTAGTTTTAGAGCAGCATTCTTTAATCGGTGGTTGCGCTACTTGTTTCAAAAGAAAAGGCGCTTTGATTGATGCGGGACTTCATGAGATGGATTTAGGTGAAGCAAAAACTGACATGAAGCATTTGGTTTTTGAAAAGCTTGGTATAAAGAATAAAATTGAAATTTTACCTTTACCAAGTGCTTGGAGCATTAAAAGTAAAAATTATAATCTAACTTTACCTCACGGTATAGAAAAAGTAAAAGAGGTTTTAAAAAAGGAATTTCCACAAGAAAGTAAAGGTATAGATAAATATTTTAAAGCTATAAGATTGCAAGCTTATGCTATTCGAAGATTTCCTTGGGATTTAAAATTAAGCGAGTTATTGTTATTTCCATTTAGCACTGCTTGGATATTTATTAAAAATAGATTGCTTAATAAAAAAGTTTATGATGTTTTAAACACTTATATTAAAAATGATAAGCTAAAAAAGATTTTAAATGCAAATTTAAGTTATTATCATCATGATAGTAAAGAATTTATTTTTTCTTATCATGCTATGGCGCAAAAACATTATTACGATGGCGGAGTATACATTAAAGGTGGCTCACAAGCTTTAAGTGATGCTCTGGCTGAGGTTATCAAAGAAAATCAAGGGCAGGTTTTAGCCAAGGCTGAAGTTGTTAAAATACTCACAAAAGATCAAAAAGCTTATGGAGTAGAATATACTCATAAAAATGAAACTCACACGGTTTATGCACAAAAAATTATTGCTAATTGCGATCCTTTAATCGTATATAAAGACTTGCTTAAAGATTTAAATTTAACCCAAGAAATCAAAGCAATAGAATCTAAAAAGCGTGCTTGTTCTTTGGTAAGTGCTTATTTTATTTATGATAAAGATATTTCTAAAATTTATGAAAATATGGATTATTGTAATTTTATATTTGAAGATGATTTTTTAAATAGTTCATATGAAAATACTAATATTTTAAAACTAGATATCAAAAAAAGACCTATGGCTTTTGTAAATTATTCTAAGGTTGATAGTGGCTTAGCTAGCGATAAATATATAAGTGTTGTAGCTTTTAGTTCAAATTATCAAGAATGGGATTTAAATAAGCAAGATTATAAAGCTAAAAAAGAAGAAGTGTTAAAAGCTATAGTACAAAGACTAGATGAGATTTTTCCGAATTTAAGCTCATACTTAATCCATCAAGAATTAGCCACTCCAAAAACTATACAAAGATATACTAAAGCTTATGAGGGTGCAATTTATGGATTTTCTCAAGATCAAGAAGGAACTAAATACAGATTACATTATAAAAGCAAAAGTGTAGAAAATTTGTATTTTGCCAATGCTTTTATATTTCCTGGCGGTGGTTTTACAGGTGCGATTTTGGGTGGATATTTTTGCGCTAATAAAATGAATTTTCATTAAAATATAAGCAATTTTTTTCTATAATATTAGCTTTGAAATATTTATTCTGCTAAGGATTTTTAATGAAAGATTTATTTTTATTTAGTTCTTTTATAGATTCTAGTCACACTTTTGCATACTTTTTTCACTTAGGTATAGTAGTTGTGATTTCTTTGATTTTAGCAAAACTTGCTACAAGATCCATGCAAATTGTTCCAAGAGGTAGTCAGAATTTAGCTGAAGCTTATATGGAAGGCATTCTAAGTATGGGTAGAGATACTATGGGTAGTGATGAAGCTGCTAGAAGATATTTACCTTTAGTTGCAACTATAGGTTTTATGGTGTTTTTTAGTAATATTATAGGGATTATACCAGGTTTTGAGGCTCCAAGTGCTAGTTTAAATTTTAGTGCAACTTTAGCTATTATAGTATTTGTATATTATCATTTTGAAGGTATTAGAACTCAAGGATTTTTTAAATATTTTGCACACTTTATGGGACCTGTGAAAATTCTAGCACCTTTAATGTTTCCTATAGAAGTGGTTTCTCATATTTCAAGAGTTATTTCTTTATCTTTCCGTTTATTTGGTAATATCAAGGGGGATGATTTATTCTTAGCAGTTATTTTAGCTCTTGTGCCTTGGGTTGCACCACTACCTGCTTATATGCTTTTAACTTTTATGGCATTTTTGCAATCTTTTATTTTTATGATTTTAACTTATGTTTATTTAGCAGGTGCAACTGTAGTTGATGAACATCATTAATATTGAAAAAGCAAAAATATTTTTTTGCTTTTTCTTTTTTTTAATCTTCTTCTTTTATTCTTTTTTAAACTCTTTTTGAAATAAAAAACGCTAGAATAATCAAAAAATTCTAAGGAAAATTTTAATGTTTGAAGTTGTTATAGGACTTGAAGTTCATGCACAATTAAATACAAAAACAAAAATCTTTTGCTCATGTGCGACTTCTTTTGGAGAAAAATCAAATACTAATGTATGCCCAATATGTTTAGCTTTACCGGGTGCTTTACCTGTATTAAATCAAGAAGCAGTGAAAAAAGCTATAGCATTTGGAAAAGCAGTTAATGCAACTATAAATAAAAAAAGTATTTTTAATAGAAAAAATTATTTTTATCCTGATTTGCCAAAAGCTTATCAAATTTCGCAATTTGATATTCCTATAGTAGAAAATGGCGAGTTGTTTATCAATGTAAATGGAGAAAATAAACGCATAGGTATCACCAGAGCTCATTTAGAAGAAGATGCAGGAAAAAATATACATGAGAGCAATTTTTCAAAAGTAGATTTAAATAGAGCAGGCACGCCTTTGCTTGAAATCGTTAGTGAGCCTGAACTTAGAAGTTCTGATGAGGCAGTGGCTTATTTGAAAAAGCTTCATTCTATTATAAGATTTTTAGATATTTCAGATGCAAATATGCAAGAAGGTAGTTTTAGATGTGATGCTAATGTTAGTATTCGTCCAAAGGGCGATGATAAGCTTTATACTAGAGTCGAGATTAAAAACTTAAATTCATTTCGTTTTATCCAAAAGGCGATTGAGTATGAAGTAAAACGCCAAAGCGAAGCTTGGGAAGATGGAAAATACGAACAAGAAGTTGTACAAGAAACAAGATTATTTGATACGGTTAATTTAGTTACTAGAAGTATGAGAGGTAAAGAAGACTCTGCTGAATATAGATATTTTCCTGATCCTGATCTTTTACCTGTAATTTTAGATGATGAAATGCTAAATCAAGATATACCTGAACTTCCTGATGAGAAGAAAACTAGATTTGTTAGTGAATTAGGTATTAAAGAAAGTGATAGTGAAGTGATTGTGTCTTCATTGGAGCTTTGTAGGTATTTTGAGTATTTAATTGTTCAAAAATTAAACCCAAAACTTTGTGTTACTTGGCTTACGACTGAGTTAATGGGACTTTTAAAAGGTGAGTTAACTATAGAAAACTCACCTGTAAAACAAGAAAAATTAGCTATTTTGATCAAACGTATAGAAGAAGGTGTTATTAGTGCTAAAGCAGGTAAGGATATTTTAGCTTATGTGTTTGAAAATACAGAAGTTGAAATTGATGATGCTATTGAAAAACTTGGTTTAAAACAAGTAAGCGATGATGGTGCTATTGAAAAGATTATAGATGAAATTTTAGCAAACAATGAAGATAAAGTAGCTGAATATAAAAGTGGTAAAGATAAACTTTTTGGTTTCTTTGTTGGTCAAGCAATGAAAGCGGGTAAAGGTGCATTTAATCCTGCCAAGGTAAATGAAATTTTAAAAGCAAAACTTGGTTAAATATGAAAATAGCAGTTATTGGTGCAGGAAAATGGGGAAGTGCTTTATATGATGCATTGAGTGTTAAAAATGAATGCGTGATAACTTCTTTTCATGAAAAAGATCTTTCTTATTTTGTTAGCACCAAAGAAGCTTTAGAATATGAATATTTAGTTTTTGCTTTATATGCTCAAGGAATACATGAGTGGCTTACAAATAATTTTAAAGATTTAAATCAAAAAATTCTTGTAGCTTCTAAGGGTATTGATTGTAAAAGTTTAAAATTTATGGATGAGGTTTTTAGCGAGTTTATAAGTAGTGATAGACTTTGTTTTTTAAGTGGTCCTTCTTTTGCAAGTGAAGTGCTAGAAAAAAAACCTTGTGCTTTGGTTGTTAGCGGTAAAAATCAAGATCTTTGCAATCAATTTGCAAGTTTTTTTCCAAATTATATTAAAACTTATACAAGTTCTGATGTTAAAGGTGCTGAGATTTGTGGTGCATATAAGAATGTTTTAGCAATTGCAAGTGGGGTTTGCGATGGCTTAAATTTAGGTAATAATGCAAGAGCTTCTTTAGTCTCAAGAGGCTTAGTAGAAATGCACCGTTTTGGGCAATTTTTTAACGCTAAAGAAGAAACTTTTTTAGGACTTAGTGGGGCTGGAGATTTATTTTTAACAGCTTCAAGCAATCTATCAAGAAATTATAGAGTAGGTTTAAGTTTGGCTAGTGGTAAAAATATAAAAGATATTTTAATGGAACTTGGCGAGGTAGCCGAAGGAGTGCAAACTGCTTATGCTATACATTCTTTATCAAAGCAATTTCAAATTTATACCCCGATTGTTAACGAAGTAGTCTTAATGCTAGAGGGTAAGAATGCTTGGGAATCTTTGAAAGATTTGATGTCATCAAAGGAGGAAATATCATGATTATCAAAAATGCAAAAATTTATGGTGAGCAAAAGCTTGATCTTAAAATAGAAGATGGAAAAATCACTCAAATTGCTAATGATTTAAATGATGATGAGCATATTGTTGATATAGAAGGTAAGACTTTACTTCCTTCGTTTATTGATTTAAATGTTAGTTTGCTTGATAATGAATTTAGTATAGATAAATTATATAATCTTGAAAAAGCATGCTTAAAAGGTGGGGTGGGGACTATTGTTTTAAAAGATAGTTTAGAAGCTAACACTCAAGGCTATGCGCTTTATTTTGATAAATTAAAATCTTTAAATATTAATATTTTACCTACTATTAATGTATTAGATAAAACAGAAAAATTAAAAAATATTGCTACCTTAATTGATATGGGCGCAAAAGGCTTAGAGCTTTCAAGTACTTTAGGTGCAAATTATTTAAGACAATGTATGCAATATGCTAATATGAAATCAACTCCGGTGTTTTTAAAGTGTTTTGATGAGAGTTTTGATGATCATGGAGTGATGAATGATGGACAAACAAGCTTTGAATTAGGACTAATAGGAATTAGTAATATAGCTGAAACTAGTGAAGTGGCAAAAATGAAAGAACTAGTGGAATTTTATAAAAACAAAGTTTGTTTTAGCTCTTTAGCAATTACAAGGTCATTTGAATTATTGCATGATCAATATAGTGAAATTTCAATCCATCATTTAGTTAAGGATGAAAGTGCATGTGAAAATTTCAACACTCAAGCAAAAATCTTACCTCCATTAAGAGCAAAAGATGAATTAATAAGCCTTAAAAAATTACTTCAAGATAAAAAAATTACTTTCTTAAGTTCTTTACATACTCCTAGCTCTAAAAAAGATTTAGCTTTTGATGAAGCAGATTTTGGAGTTAATGCCATAGCTATGTATATGAGTTTATGCTTTACGTATTTAATAAAAGAAAATATTTTAACTTGGAAAGAATTATGTGATTTTACAAGTTACAATCAAGCGCAATTTTTAGGATTAAATAAAGGAAAAATAGAATCTGGTTTTGATGCTGATTTGGTTGTGTTTGATGAAAATTATTCTTTTAATGGAGAAGGTTTATATGTAAATGATATCTTGCAAGGCAAGGTAGAGAAAAGTTTTATAACAGGAAAAGTTTTTAGCATTTAAGCTAAAAACTTTTTATTTATTTTGCATAGCTTGTGCCACTTGAGCTGAGCTGTTTCTAATTTTTTCCATACAGTCTCTAGCTTCTTTAGCTAAATCTACACTTTGATTTACGCCACTTAAGCCATCTTTTATACTTTGTACTACTTCAGCAGTTACATTTCTAATAGAATTAATCGTAGTGGTAATTTCATTTACCGAATGTCCAGTTCTTTCTGCGAGATTTCTAACTTCATCAGCAACAACAGCAAAACCTCTACCATGCTCACCTGCACGTGCTGCTTCAATAGCAGCATTTAATGCTAAAAGATTAGTTTGATCTGCTATATCACTAATAGTTTGAATAATATTTTTAATTTCCTCTGATTGCTCATTTAGTGAAGAAACTAAATTGCTACTATTATTCATCATATCAGCAATGCCTTGAATATTTTGAACCGTATTTTCTATGACGCTATCACCTTCTTGAGTTAAATTATCATTTTGCTCAGCTAATTCACTGATAAGTTTTAATTTTTCCTCATCTCTTACAACTTGCTCAGTAATATCTGTTGCAAATTTAATAACTTTGTAAATTTCTCCATCATCGTTTTTAATTGGATTATAGCTAGCTTCTAAATGGATTAGCTTATTGTTTTTACCAAAGCGTATGAATTTTCCTGATTGAAATTTACCACTTCTTAGCTCTTCCCAGAAAATTGTGTATTCTTTTGAGTTTCTAAACTTTTCCTCACAAAACATACTATGGTGTTTTCCTTTGATTTCATTTAGTGAATAACCCATCGTTTGAGTGAAGTTTTCATTAGCATTTAAAATTTCTCCATAAGGATTAAATTCAATGATAGCCATAGAGCGATTAGTTGCATCTATGGTATTTTTTAGATCAAGCATTTCATAGTGTCTTTGGGTAATATCATTTGCAAATTTAATAACTTTGTATACTTCGTTATTTTGGTTTAAAATAGGAAGATAATTAGCTTCAAGATAAATGTCTTTTCCACCTTTTGCAATACGTCTAAAAAGACCGTTTCTTGATTTACCGCTTTTTAAATCTCTCCAAAAATCAACATAACGTTGTGATTTTACAACTTCAGGCAAGCAAAACATACTATGGTGTTTTCCTTTGATTTCATCTAGAGAGTAATTCATAGTTTTTAGAAAATTTTCATTAGCACTAATAATAGTCCCATCTATCTGAAATTCTATCATAGCCATGGTTTTGCTGATAGCATTTAGTATATCTTGAAAAGCTTGATTAGATTGCTCTAATTGAGTAATTTGTTCATTAAATTTTTTCTTACTTGTAAACATATAACTCCTTTTATTTTAATACTATTATAAATTATATAATTTTTTTTAAAATAAATAATTTTCTTGTATTAGCTTTTTGTTAAATTAGAGAATTTTTCTTGTAAAGAAGTTCTTATTGAATCATTAATTTCATTACTATCATTTAAGTACTGCTCATTGAGTTTTTCAAGCTTTTTTAAAAACTCAAAAAGAGTTTCTTCCCATAAGGCATTGCTTTTTTTACTTAAATTCATAGTTTGAATATGGTTAAGTTTTCTACTCATATTACTTAAATTTTCTAAAAATTCATCTTTATGATTTTCATTTTGAAGTGTAAAAGCATTTTGTAAAAGATTGTTTTTGATATTTCTTATTTCTTCATTGATTAGATCGCAAAATTTGGGATAGATATCATTTTTTATGGGTTCAAGCAAAGTTTGCTCATCTAATTTTAAGGTGTATTTTTTAATAGCAAAGAAAAGAATTAAAAAAGCTATTGCGCTGATTAAGAGATAAAAAGCCATTTTTTAAAATTCCTTGAAATGGTGCGGTTAGCGAGATTTGAACTCGCACACGCTGAGCGTACCACCCCCTCAAGATGGCGTGTCTACCAATTCCACCATAACCGCATAAAGCCCTAAAAGGGCTTAAAAATTAAGCTGCTACTAATGCTTGGAATGGATTAGCATAAAGAGCGATAAGAGCAATAACAAGTGCATAAATAACTTGAGCTTCAATCATCGCCAAAGCAATAAACATAGTAGTCATTAATTTACCACCAAGACCAGGATTTCTAGCAGTACCTGCTATAGTTGCTGCTGCAGTGTTACCCATACCGATAGCTCCACCTAAAGCTGCAACACCAAGTCCTAAACCTGCTGCTAAGATAGAAAAAGAAGCTAACCATTGATTCATAGAACCTTCAGCTGCAAATGCAAAACCGCTTAAAGCTAGCATTAAAAATACGATTTTTTTCATAGTTTTTCCTTATAAAAATTTAAATCCTTTCGGCTTGCGTATCCCTACTCGTGATTTATAAAGGTGAAATTATATATGAATATAGCTTTAAAATTATTGAAATTTAAATTAATAAGCGTATTTTAAAATAAATTAAAGTTTTTTTTAGCTACATTAAATATTTTTCATGATGTTTATAAAATTTTTAAGGTTATTTTTATGAATGAAAAATTTTCTAAAATAGGTTTTGTATTAGCAGTAGCAGGTTCAGCTGTTGGACTTGGAAATGCTTGGAAATTCCCAACCTTAGTAGGACAAAATGGAGGCTCAGCCTTTGTGCTTTTGTATTTACTTTTGACTTTGGGAGTAGGTTTTGTGATATTTTTAGCCGAACTTAGCATAGGAAAACTTAGTGAAAAAGATCCTGTAAATGCTTATTATACTTTAGCACCAAAACATAAAAGAGCTTGGTCTATAGTCGGTTTTTCACTAATAGGTGCTATTTTAATTGTTTCTTTTTATAGTGTGATTATAGGATGGATTGTGAAGTATGCTTATTTTGGATTTTTTCCTTTACCAAAAAGCATAGAAGAAAGTGGCGCTATTTTTGGAAATTTACTTTCTAATGATGTTTTATCTCAATTTATATGTTTTACTTTTGTATTTATAGTGATTTTTTATGTAGTATCAAAAGGTGTTAAAAGTGGTATAGAAAAACTCAATGTTTGGATGATGCCAAGTTTATTTATACTGCTTATTTTAATGCTTGGGTATTCTTTTAGTATGGATGGTTTTTCTAAAGCGAGTGAGTTTTTGTTTTCTCCGGACTTTTCTAAGCTTAGTGTGGGAGCGTTTTTGAGTGCTTTAGGACTTGCTTGTTTTTCTTTATCTATTGGAGTGGGCTCGATTATAACTTATTCTGCAAGTTTATCAGATAAAACAAATTTTATTACAAGTACTATTAATATTATTATTATTAATATTATTATTGGTATTATGATGGGGCTTATTGTATTTACTTTTATATTTGAATTTAACGGAGATCCAGCTCAGCAAGGTCCAGGTTTGATTTTTGTATCTTTAATGAGTTTATTTTCAAATATTGATCCAATCGGTTTCTTGCCTTTGGGAAATGTTTTAGCTGTAGCTTTTTTTATTGCATTGTTTTTTGCAGGGATTACTTCAGCAGTTTCCATGATAGAGCCTTTAACTTTTTACTTAATTAATTCTTATAATTTTACAAGAAAAAAAGCTTTGGTTTTTATAGCTTTCATTGTATATTTTTTGGGAAGTTTGTGCATTTTATCAGGAATTGAGTGGAGTAAAGATTCTTTAGAATTTTTTGGAAAAAGTTTTTTTGATATATTGGATTTTATAGCTTCAAATTTAATGATGCCTTTGGGTGGATTATTTGGTGCAATCTTTGTGGGTTTTGTACTTAAAAAAGAAGCGTTGCAAACTTTATTTTATCCTTATATGAGGGGTAAATACTTTGAGTGTTGGTATTTTTTTGTAAGATATATTTCACCTTTAGCGGTGATTTTAATCATGGCAAAACAATTATTTTTTTAAGGTTAAAAGATGAATGAAAAATTTTCTAAGATAGGTTTTGTATTAGCAGTGGCAGGTTCAGCTGTTGGGCTTGGAAATGCTTGGAAATTTCCAACTTTAGTAGGTAATAATGGCGGATCAGCTTTTGTAGTGGTGTATTTGCTTTTAACCTTAGGTGTGGCTTTTGTGATATTTTTAGCCGAACTTAGCATAGGAAAACTTAGTGAAAAAGATCCTGTAAATGCTTATCATACTTTAGCACCAAAGAACAAAAAAGCTTGGTCATTTGCGGGATTTTTTATGCTTGGTGCTATTATTTTAGTGTCTTTTTATAGTGTTGTTATAGGTTGGATAGCAAAATATGCTTATTTTGGGTTTTTTGAACTACCTAAAGATACAAATGAAGCAGGCGCTATTTTTGGAAATTTACTTTCTAATGATGTTTTATCTCAATTTATATGTTTTACTTTTGTATTTATAGTGATTTTTTATGTAGTATCAAAAGGTGTTAAAAGTGGTATAGAAAAACTCAATGTTTGGATGATGCCAAGTTTATTTATACTGCTTATTTTAATGCTTGGGTATTCTTTTAGTATGGATGGTTTTTCTAAAGCGAGTGAGTTTTTGTTTGTGCCTGATTTTTCAAAATTAAGTGTTAATTCTATATTAGATGCGCTAGGGCTTGCATTTTTTAGTATGTCTTTGGGTGTTTGTGTGATTTTAACTTATGCAGCAAGCTTGCCTGATAAAACAAATTTTATAAGTAGTGCTTTAAATATTATCATTATTAATACTATCATTGGCTTAATGATGGGGCTTATTGTATTTACTTTTATATTTGAATTTGGAGCTGATCCTACCCAACAAGGTCCAGGGCTTATATTTATATCACTAACAACACTTTTTGCAAAATTAGGATTTTTAGGAAATATTTTAGCTATAGCCTTTTTTATCGCATTGTTTTTTGCAGGAATTACTTCGGCTATTTCCATGATAGAACCTTTTACTTTTTATCTTATAAATCGTTATCAAATTTCAAGAAAAAAAGCTTTGGTTTTTGTAGGTGTGATTGTTTATTTTCTTGGAAGTTTATCTATACTTTCTTTTTATCATGTAAGTGCGCCAAGTTTAAATTTCTTTGGAAAAAGTTTTTTTGATATTTTGGACTTTTTCATACAAAATTTATTAATGCCAATTTCTGCTTTAATTACAGCATTTTTTGTGGGTTTTGTGCTTAAAAAAGAAGCTTTACAAATTTTATTTCAACCATTTATGCGCGGGATATATTTTGAGATTTGGTATATCTTTTTAAGATATATTTCTCCATTAGCAGTGATTTTAATCATGGCTAGACAGCTTTTTTTCTAAGGCATTAATATGAATGATAAATTTTCTAAAATAGGTTTTGTTTTAGCCGTTGCAGGCGGGGCTATAGGACTTGGAAATGCTTGGAAATTTCCAACCTTAGTAGGGCAAAATGGAGGCTTTGCCTTTGTACTTTTGTATTTGCTTTTGACTATTAGTATAGGATTTTGTGTATTTTTGGCTGAAATTGCTATGGGAAGATTAAGTCAAAGTGATCCTGTTAATGCTTATAAAAGCTTGGCAACTAAATATGCTCAAAAATGGAAATTTGCGGGATTTTTTATGCTCGGTGGAATTTTTGTATTATCTTTTTATCTTGTTATTATGGGTTGGGTTTTAAAATACATGATAACTTCGATTTATTATTTGCCTAGCAATACCCAAGAAGCAGGAGCTTTATTTGGAAATTTAATACAAAATAGTATTTTAGAAAGTAGTTTGTATTTTTTAATTGCTTTTTTTCTTACCTTGTTTATTGTTTCAAGAGGGGTTAAAAGTGGTATAGAAAAACTCAATGTTTGGATTATGCCAAGTTTGTTTATTATGCTTGTTTTAATGCTAGTGTATTGTTTTTTTCAAGATGGTTTTAAGGAAGCTTTTGCTTATTTGTTTTATCCTGATTTTACTAAGCTTAGTTTAAACTCGGTTTTAACGGCTTTAGGTCTTGCTTTTTTTACTTTATGTTTGGGTATAGGTTGTATTACTACTTATGCAGCTTCATTAAAAGATGATACAAATTTAATTACAAGTTCAATTGTAATTGTACTTTTAAATATTAGCATAGGTTTAATGATGGGGCTTATTGTATTTACTTTTATATTTAAATTTAATGCCAATCCCGCAGAAGGTGCTGGACTTGTATTTATATCTTTAACAACTTTGTTTTCTAATTTAGACACTATTTTTGGACATTTTTTAGCCTTTTATTTTTTCTTAGCTTTATTTTTTGCAGGGATTACTTCAGCAGTTTCTATGATAGAACCTTTTACTTTTTATCTTGTGAATGAATATAAAATTTCAAGAAAAAAAGCTTTGGTTTTTATAGGTTTTGTGGTTTTTCTTTTAGGGATGAGTTGTATTTTATCTTTTAGTGCTAGTTATGGAGTTAGCTTTAGCTTTTTTGGTTTAAGTTTTTTTGATATTTTGGATAAATTAACTTCTAATTTTATGCTCCCACTTGGAGCTATTGCAAGTGCTATTTTTGTGGGATTTTTTGTAGATAAAATGAAAATCTATAATTTATTTTCTAAATTTATGAGTAAGGCTGTTTTTGAAGTATGGTATTTTTTACTTAGATTTGTTGCGCCTGTTGCGATTATTATCATTATGTTAAATCAAATTTTATAAATTTATTTTTTAAGAAAGTAGAGTTATAATTGCAAAGATGTAAAAATAAGGAAAAATTATGGCTAAAAAGTTAATTGATGTAATGGATACTACATTTAGAGATGGTTTTCAATCTGTTTATGGTGCTAGAGTTTTAATGAATGACTTTTTTCCCGCCCTAGAAGCAGCTAAAGAAGCAGACATTAAACATTTTGAATTTGGCGGTGGAGCTAGGTTTCAAAGCTTATTTTTTTATTTAAATGAAAACGCCTTTGAAATGATGGATAAATTTAGAGCCATCGTTGGAAAAGAAGCAAATTTACAAACTCTTGCAAGAGGGGTTAATACCGTAGCACTTGATACAGGTAGTAAAGAAATTATTGACTTGCATGCAAAAATGTTTGCAAAACATGGCACAACCACCATAAGAAATTTTGATGCATTAAATGATGTAAATAATTTAAAATTTAGTGGAGAATGTATAGT
Organism: Campylobacter sp. GB48; assembly: GCF_049221845.1. Lineage (NCBI taxonomy): Bacteria > Pseudomonadati > Campylobacterota > Epsilonproteobacteria > Campylobacterales > Campylobacteraceae > Campylobacter > Campylobacter sp. GB48. Next base: position 39,569 of record NZ_JBMJAR010000003.1, on the reverse strand, counting down.
TAAGCATGGTTTAAAACATGAAATTACTATTACTTTAATGGATTTACCTCCAAAATGTAAAGGTGCGCATGATGTACCTTTTTATGAAAGAATTTTAAAAGAAATCCTACAAGCACAAATTTCTTTTGATAGTATTTGTTTTAAAGACGCAAGTGGAACTTCAAATCCAAATAAAATTTATGAAGTTATTAAAATGGCTAGAAAAAACTTGCCTGAAAATATGCATATAAGACTACATACGCATGAAACTGCAGGGGTGAGTATAGCATGCTATTTAGCAGCTTTAGAGGCAGGTGTTGATGGTATAGATTTAGCTGCTGCTCCTGTTAGCGGTGGTACTTCTCAGCCTGATATTTTAACCATGCTTCATGCTCTAAAGGGAAGTAATTTTGATCTTGGTTTGAATGAAGAGAAAATTTTAAAATATGAAGAAGTGTTAAAAGATTGCTTAAAAGATTATTTTCTACCACCTGAAGCAACAGCGGTAAATCCTTTAATACCTTTTTCACCTATGCCAGGTGGGGCATTAACTGCTAATACACAAATGATGAGAGATAATAATATTTTAGATAAATTTCCTCAAGTTATAAAAGCCATGCAAGAAGTAGTAGAAAAAGGTGGCTATGGTACTTCGGTTACTCCTGTATCGCAGTTTTATTTTCAACAAGCTTTTAATAATGTAATGTTTGGCCCTTGGAAAAAAATAGCAGATGGGTATGGTAAGATAGTTTTGGGATATTTTGGAAAAACTCCTGTTGCGCCAGATCCTGAAGTAATTAAGCTTGCAAGCGAGCAATTAGAATTAGAACCAACTACAAAATTAGCCACAGATATTGCTGATGCAGATGAGAGTAAAAGCATAGCTTATATTAAAAACTTATTGGAAAAAGAAAATTTAGAAACAAGTGAAGAAAATATTTTTATCGTTGCAGCTTGTAAAGAAAAAGGCATAGCTTTCTTAAAAGGCGAAGCTAAGGTTAATGTTAGAAAAAATAGCAAATTAAAACCAAGTCTTGTTAATGAAAATCAATTTACCGTTTCAGTTAATGGTAATAAATACCATGTGGAAGTAAGTGCAGGTTTTGATAGAGATGTTAATGTTAAAAGTGCTGTCAAGGTAAATTCAGACAAAACAGAAGTGAAAAAGACACAAGTAGATGATAGTGCTAACGCCATCGTTGCGAGTATGAATGCAAATGTATTTAAAATTTTAGTCAAAGAAAATGATAGTGTAAAAGCAGGGCAAGTTGTAGCTGTACTTGAAGCTATGAAAATGGAGATTGAAGTTAGCGCAAGTAAAGATGGAGAAATCGCAGAACTTTTAGTAAATGCTGGTGAGAGTGTAAGTGAAGGCCAAGCTTTAATGACTTATAAATAAGGAGGCAAAAATGATAGGTTTAGAAAATTTAAGTTTAGAAAACATCGGACAAGTTTTTCATAATCTTAGTTATGATGAGCTTTTAAAGCACGAAAAAAACAACAATGAAGGTGCATGTACTAAAAATGGTACCTTTAGTGTGGATACGGGAATTTTTACCGGAAGAAGTCCTAAGGATAAATATTTTGTAAAACAAGATCCTTCACAAAAATATATTGCTTGGGGTAAGATTAATCAACCTATTAGTGAGGAATTATTTGAAAAACTTTTAGCAAAAGCTAAAAAGCAACTTAGTAATAGTGATATTTATATTCAAGATGCATATTGTGGAGCTTCATTAAAAAGTCGTAAAGCTGTGCGTTTTGTAACGCAAATTGCATGGCAAGCGCATTTTGTAAAAAATATGTTTATTCGCCCAAAAGAAGAAGATCTTAAAGAGTTTAAACCTGATTTTGTGGTATATAATGCTTGTAAATGTGCGAATGAAGACTATGAAAAAGATGGTTTAAATTCAGAGGTTTTTGTAATTTTTAACATAGAAAAAAATATAGCAGTAATTGGTGGGACTTGGTATGGCGGAGAGATGAAAAAAGGAATTTTTTCTATGATGAATTATTGGCTTCCACTAGAAAATAAACTTCCTATGCATTGTAGTGCTAATGTCGGAGAAAAAGGCGATGTAGCACTTTTCTTTGGGCTTAGCGGTACAGGTAAAACCACTCTTTCAACCGATCCAAAAAGAAAATTAATAGGCGATGATGAGCATGGTTGGGATGATGAGGGTGTGTTTAATTTTGAAGGAGGTTGTTATGCAAAATGTATCAATCTTGACCCTCAAAGTGAGCCAGAAATTTATGGAGCTATAAAGCAAAATGCACTTTTAGAAAATGTAGTTTTAAAAGATGATTTAAGTGTTGATTTTAATGATGGTTCTAAAACTGAAAATACTAGAGTTTCTTATCCGATAGAACATATTTTAAATCACGAGCCAAGCCTTAGTGCGGGTCATCCTAGTAATATCATTTTCCTTTCAGCAGATGCTTTTGGTGTTTTACCTCCGGTTAGTAAACTTAGTAAAGAACAAGCAATGTATTATTTTTTAAGTGGTTATACTGCTAAAGTAGCAGGAACTGAAAGAGGTATTACTGAGCCTGTTGCGACTTTTTCGGCTTGTTTTGGGGAAGTGTTTTTGCCATTACACCCAACTGTTTATGCAAAACTTTTGGGCGAAAAAATTAGCAAGCATAATGTGAATGTTTATTTGGTAAATACCGGTTGGAGCGGTGGAGCTTATGGTGTAGGCAAAAGAATGAGTATAAAAGCTACTAGAGCTTGCATTAATGCGATTTTAGATGGTAGCATACAAAATTGTGAGTTTGAAAACTATGATTTATTTAATCTTGCAGTTCCAAAAGAGTTAGCAGGTGTAGAAAGTAAGCTATTAAATCCTATTAATACTTGGGAGGATAAAAAAGCTTATGAAGAAACTAAATTAAAGCTTGCGAAAATGTTTATAGAAAATTTCAAACGCTATGAAGATGTAAAAGAAGGAGCAGAATTTAAATTAGCTGGTCCTGCTATCTAAAAAGAGTTAAGCTCTTTTTAGAATAGTGATTCAGGATTGATTTGGGTTTCTTTATTTTTTGGAAGCTCAAATCCACCTAACATATGAAAATGTAAATGAAAAACTTCTTGTCCGCTATTTTTTCCACAATTTGTGATTAATCTATACCCGCTTTTATCTAGTCCTAAAAGAGTAGCTAGTTCTTGGATAAATTGTGTCATTTCGCTCATTAATTCAGGTCTTAATTCTTGAAAGTTTTCAAAATGTTCTTTTGGAATGATTAAAATATGAATAGGTGCTTTAGGATTGATATCATGAAAAGCTAAAAATTTTTCACTTTCTAAAACTTTATTAGCAGGAATTTTTCCTTCTACGATTAGTTCAAATACGGTTTTTTCTCTCATTTAGTAGTCCTTTTTTTATTATTTTTGCTAATTTTAAATAATTTTACATTAGAATGTTTAAAAAAAATTTAGTTGGAGCTAAAATTGCAAGATATGATAGAAAAAATTGCTTCTGCAAATACTTTAGCAGAACTTGAAAATATAAAAGTAAGTGTTTTGGGAAAAAAAGGTATTTTGACTTTAGAATTTGCAAAGTTAAAAGATTTGCAAGGTGAAGAAAAAAAAGAATTTGCTAATGGTTTAAATAAAGCAAGAGATGAATTTAATGAAGCTTATCAAATAAAATTAAAAGAATTAGAAGAAAAAGCTTTAAATGAAAAAATGAAACAAGATGTGCAAGATTTTAGCTTTTTTGATGAAACTTCAAATGCAGGTGCTTTGCACCCAATCATGCAAACTATGGATAAAATCATAGAATATTTTACAGCTTTAAATTTCAGTATAGAAAAAGGGCCTTTGATTGAGGATGATTTTCATAATTTTGAAGCATTAAATTTACCACAAAATCATCCTGCAAGAGATATGCAAGATACTTTTTATTTTGAAGATAAAACCTTGCTTAGATCTCAAACTTCTCCAGTGCAAATTAGAACTATGCTATCTCAAAAGCCACCTATTAGAATGATAGCACCAGGTGCAGTTTTTAGAAGAGATTTTGATATTACCCATACGCCTATGTTTCATCAAGTGGAAGGGCTTGTGGTAGAAGAGGGCGATAAGGTAAATTTTGCAAATTTAAAAGATATGCTAGAGCATTTTTTAAAACATATGTTTGGTGATGTAAAAGTGCGTTTTAGACCTAGCTTTTTTCCTTTTACAGAGCCATCTGCTGAGGTAGATATTTCTTGTGTGTTTTGTAAAGGTTGTGGATGTAGGGTTTGTAAGCAAACAGGATGGCTTGAAGTTTTAGGATGCGGTGTTGTTGATCCTAATGTTTATAAATTTGTTGGTTATAAAAATGTAAGTGGTTATGCTTTTGGTTTGGGTGTGGAGCGTTTTGCTATGCTTTTACATAAAATTCCTGATTTGCGTTCTATGTTTGAAGGTGATTTAAGATTATTGGAGCAATTTAGATGATTATTAGTAGAAATTGGTTAAATGAATGGATTGATTTAAGTGAAATATCAACGCAAACTATAGTAAATACTTTAAATTCTATAGGATTAGAAGTTGATAGTTTCAAAAGTGTTAAAGCTCCTCAAAAAGTTGTAGTAGGTAAGGTTTTAGAAAAAGTTAAACATGAAAATTCAGATAAATTGAATATTTGTAAAGTAGATGTTGGGAATGAAATTTTACAAATTGTTTGTGGTGCAAAAAATGTTGATAAAGATCAATTTGTAGCCGTATCTTTAGTGGGTGCAGTGCTTCCAAATGGACTTGAGATAAAACCTGCCAAACTTAGAGGAGTTGAATCTATGGGTATGATTTGCTCTTCTAGTGAGCTTGGTTTTGGAAAAAGCAATGAAGGTATTATGGTTTTAGATGAAAGCATGGGAGAATTAGTTCTAGGAAAAGCTTTAAATGATTATGAACTTTTTAATGATGAATTAATTGAAATAGAACTTACTCCAAATCGCGGAGATTGCTTGAGTTTATATGGTGTTGCTAGAGATTTAAGTGCAGCACTTGATTTAAATTTAAAAGAATTAAATCCTTTAAAAGAAAGCGAAAATAGCGTAGGTATAGGAAGAATACTAAGTGTTAAAAATCAGAGTGATGTTGAAGGCTTTTTTGCTTATAAAGCATTAGAGGTTAAAGAAGAATTTAAGTTAAATATCACGATACAAATTCGCCTTGCCTTGATTGAAGCATATAAAAATAATAATATAGAAAATCTTTTAACTTATGCAGCTCATGCAAGTGGGGTGATTTTTTGTGCTTATGATTTTCATAAGCTTTGTAAAGAATGTCAAATCGATGAAAAGATTGTTTTAGAAATTAAAACTCAAAAGCATGGGGAATATGGGGTTTATTATAATGATGAATTAATTGCTTTAGCAGGTATAGAGCAAGAAGATAAATTTAAAATCAATGATGAAAGTAAAATCATCATTATAGAAGCAAGTTATACTCATCCTCAAACTATAGCAAATGCAATAGCCTTTTATAAAAAGAAAAATGATACTATATATCGTTCTTTAAGAGGTAGTGAGCCTAAGCTTTCTTTGGGAATGGAATATTTATTTAATGAGTGCTTGAAAATTAATGCTATAAGTGTTTTTTCAGGAAGCCAACAAGTTTTTAAAGAAAATGAAGCAAATATTATTGGTATTTTTGGTGCAGAGATTGATAAAATCATTGGTATGCCTATAGATAAAAATAATTTAGTAAAAATTCTTAAGAAACTAGGCTTTGAAATAAGTGTGGTAAATGATGAACAATTTAATATCAAAATCCCACTTCATCGCAGTGATATAGCAAATATAGCTGATATTAGCGAAGAGATAGTAAGAATTATTGGCATTGATAATATCCCATCAAAAGCTTTAGAATTTAAAGAAAAAAATCGCTTAAATAAAGTATATTTTGATTATCAAGAGCTTAAAAATTTAAGATTAAAAGCAAGTAGTAATGGATATTTTGAAAGTGTGCATTATGTTTTAGATAATGAAGAAGAATTAAGTCAATTAGGATTTAAATGCATTAAAAATAAGCTTATTAATCCTATCACTAATGAACTTAATACTTTAAGAAGCACTTTGATAAATCACCTTTTAAATGCAGCAAGCTTTAATCTAAGAAATTCAAAAAAGAAAATCAAACTTTTTGAGTGTGGCAGTGTTTTTGATGAGTTTTCAAACGAGCATATTAAATTTGCGATGATCTTTAGTGGTTATAAAGAAGAACCTAAAATAGCAAATAAAGCTAAGCATATTGTGGTAGATTTTTATACTTTTTTAGCAGAATTAAAGAGCATTATAGGCGAGTTTAGTTTGCAAAAATCAGAATATGCATTTTTAAGCCCATATGAGCAAGCAAATGTATATAAAAACGGTAAGCGCATAGGGTTTATAGGTAGAGTGCATTTAAGTATAGAAAATAAAAGAGATTTGACTAAAACTTATATTTGCGAGCTTGATTTAGAAGGCTTAAAACAAGACTTTAAAACCGCTAAAGCTTATTCTAAATTTCCATCTATGAGTAGGGATTTAAGTATAGTTATACCTAAGGGTTTTGAATATGAAAAAATCAAACACACTATTGCTAAATTAGATATTGAAAGATTAGAAAGTTTTAGAGTAGTAGATTTATACACAGATGAGAATTTGGGCGATTTTTATAGCTTGACTATTAATTTAGTATTTAGAGATTTTGAAAAAACCTTAGAAGATAATATTATCCTTGAATATATTGATAAAATCATCAAAGCTTTAGATGATGAGCATGGTTTAAAACTTCGATGAAAATCAGTCCTATTGGTTCTTTTAGAGCAGAGCTTGAAGATATAGCTTCTGATAAGTCTATATCTCATCGCTTTGCTATCTTTTCTTTGCTTACTCAGGGAACTTGCAAAATTAAAAATTATTTAAAAGCACAAGATACTTTACATACTTTAGCAATTATTCAAACTTTGGGAGCTGAGGTTGAAGAAATTGATGGATTAATTTGCATTAAAGCTCCAAAATATATAAAATCTCCAAATTGTGTTTTAGATTGTGGCAATTCAGGTACAGCTATGAGACTTTTAATAGGTCTTTTAAGCGCTATTGAAGATGAAATTTTTGTACTTAGTGGGGATTGTTATTTAAATGCTAGGCCGATGAGACGTGTAAGTGAGCCTTTGATGAGTTTAGGGGCTAAAATTTATGGAAGAGCTAATGCAAATTTAGCACCTATTTGTATACAAGGAGCTAAGTTGGATGGTTTTGATTTTAGTAGTAATATTGCTTCAGCTCAGGTAAAATCAGCTTTAATCTTGGCAGCTTTATTTGCCAAAAAAGAAAGTTATTTTAAAGAAATTGAGCTTTCAAGAGATCATAGTGAGATTATACTTAATAAAATGGGAGCTTGTATTGAATATTTAAATGAGGAAAAAACTTTTATCAAAATCAATCCTTTAAAAGAAAAATTAAAAGCATTTGAAGTATGTGTGCCAAATGATCCATCATCGGCCTTTTATTTTGCCTTAGCTGCTTGTATTTTACCTCATTCAAAAGTAGTTTTAAATAATGTTTTGTTAAATAAAACACGCATTGAAGCCTTTAAAATTTTAGAAAAAATGGGTGTAAAAATCACTTATAATATCACCAATGAAGATTTTGAAAGTATTGGAGAAATTTGTATTGAAAGTGCGCCTTTAAAGGCGATAAATGTGAGTGAAAATATCGCATGGTTGATTGATGAAATTCCAGCTTTGGCCATAGCTTTTGCTTGTGCAAAGGGAAAAAGCGTTATAAAAAATGCTAAAGAATTGCGCGTAAAAGAAAGCGATAGAATCAAATCAATTGTATTAAATTTGCAAAAATGTGGCATAAAGGTAAAAGAATTTGAAGATGGTTTTGAAGTAGAAGGCGGCGAAGCTAAAAGTGCTAAAATAGAAAGCTTTGGAGATCATAGAATTGCGATGAGTTTTTTAATTTTAGGTTTAAGATGTGGAATGGAAGTAGATGATAGTGAATGCATTAAAACTTCTTTTCCAAATTTTATTGAGATTTTAAAGCAAATAGGAGCTAAAATTGGAGATTGAACTAGCAAAAAGCTATGGATTTTGTTTTGGGGTAAAAAGAGCTATTAAAAAGGCTGAACAGATTAAAGATGCAGCTACTATAGGCCCTTTAATCCATAATAATGAAGAAATCACAAGACTTTGGAAAAATTATAATGTTAAAACATTAAATGATATCAATGAATTAAGCACAGAAAAAAAAGCTATCATTAGAACTCATGGTATCACAAAGCAAGATTTAGAAAAATTAAAGCAAAAAGATATAGAAATTTTTGATGCAACTTGTCCTTTTGTGACTAAACCTCAAAAAATTTGTGAGCAAATGAGCAATGAAGGCTATGAAGTTGTGATTTTTGGAGATGAAAATCATCCTGAAGTAAAAGGGGTAAGAAGTTATGTAAGCACTAAAGCTTATGTAGTTCTTGATGAAAAAGAATTGCTTGATATTAAATTGCCTTCTAAAATTGCTGTGGTATCACAAACTACAAAAAAGATAGAAAAATTTATGGAAATTGTGAATTTTTTAATGCTTAGGGTTAAGGAAGTGCGTGTTTTTAATACCATATGCGATGCGACTTTTAAAAATCAAGAAGCAATCAATGAGCTTGCTAAAAAAAGTGATGTAATGATAATAGTTGGAGGAAAAAATTCAGCTAATACTAAGCAACTTTTTTTAATAGCAAAAAATTACTGCAAGGATAGCTATTTAATCGAAAATGAAAAAGAAATTCAAAAAGAATGGTTTAGTGGCAAAGAAAAATGTGGTATTAGCGCGGGTGCTTCTACACCTGATTGGGTGATTGATTTGGTTTTGGAAAAAATTAAAGAATACACCAAAATTAACTAAGTTTAAAGAAAACAATACTATAATCAAGAATTAAAATTTAAAACAAAGGACCACGATGAGCGAGGTGAACAAAAAAGTTCAAAACAGACTAGAGGATATTATCATAGAAGAAGATTTTGAGCAAATGCTTGAGGAATCTTTCAAGTCTGATGAGGAGGCAACTACACAGGGTATAATTGTCGCGATTAAAGGCGATGAAGTGTTTGTAAATGTAGGGCAAAAATCAGAAGGTATTTTGGCAATAGAAGAAATTCAAAACGACAAAGGCGAATTTATCTTCAAAGAAGGCGATACATTAGAAGTTGCTATAGTGGGTTCTCGCGGTGGCAGATCTTTACTTTCTCATAAAAAAGCTTTAAGAAAGCAAAAAGTTAAAGAATTTATTGATAATTATAAAGATGATGAAAGTATATTTGATGTAAAAATCATTGGTAAAAATAGAGGTGGCTTTGTAGCTGTGGATGAAAATGGAGTAGAATTTTTCTTGCCAAAATCACAAAGTAGCTTTAAAGATTCAAATAACGTCATCAATAAAATTTTCAAAGTTAAAATCATCAAAATTGATAAAGAAGCTCAAAGCATAGTAGTTTCTAGAAAAAAAATAGTAGATGAAGAAAGAAAAAAACGCAAAGAGATTATCTCAAATGTGTTAAATCAAGAAGAAATTATAGAAGGTATTGTTAAAAAAATCACTACCTATGGCATGTTTGTTGATGTAGGCGGTGTTGATGGTTTGGTTCACTATAGTGAAATTTCTTACAAGGGGCCAGTAAATCCTAGTTCATTGTATAATGAGGGTGATAAGGTTCCTGTAAAAGTGATTAAATATGATAAAGATAAAAAACATCTTTCTTTATCTATCAAACTTGCTATGCCTGATCCTTGGGATGAAATTAAAGATGGTTTAGAGGTTGGTGACACTATTAAGGTTACAGTTTCAAATATAGAGCCATATGGTGCTTTTGTTGATTTGGGAAATGATATAGAAGGATTTTTACATATAAGTGAAATTTCTTGGGATAAAAATGCTAAAAATCCAAAAGATTATATTAGCGAAGGTCAAGAGCTTGATGTAGAAGTAATTGAGATTAATGCTAAAGAAAGAAGACTTAGAGTTTCTTTAAAAAATTTATTAGCAAAACCTTTTGATGAGTTTTTAAAATCACATAAAGTAGGTGATGTGGTAAAAGGTAGTGTTACTTCTGTGACTAATTTTGGTGCCTTTGTAAAAATTGCAAACTTAGAAGGTTTATTGCATAATGAAGATGCTTCATGGAATAGAAACGATAAATGCAAAGATATGTATAAAGTTGGTGATATTATAGAAGTTAAAATCATCAAATTAGATAAAGAAAATCAAAAAATTTCTTTAAGCACTAAAGAATTGCAAAAAAGTCCTGTGCAAGTTTATGCGCAAAAACACCAAGTAAATGATATTATCTCAGGAAAAATTAGAGATATTAAGGATTTTGGAGTTTTTGTAGAGCTTGAAGAGGGTGTTGATGCACTAATTCACAAAGAAGATTTAGGTAATATTGATTTTTCAAGTTTAAAAGTAGGTGATACAATAGAAGCTTTAATTGTTTTTATTGATGAAAAGAAAAATAGAATTCGTTTAAGCGTAAAAAGTCTTGCAAGAATGAAAGAAAGAGAAGCGTTAAACGAAATCAATGATAATGATAAAGTAACTTTAGGTGATATTATCAAAGATCAACTTTCATAATAACAAATGAAAAAATATACCCTTTATGGTATTTTAGGCTTTTTAAGCCTAGCTTTGATTGTTACTTTTGTTTTTATGGTGAGATATGTAAATGTTGGAAATTTACCTGTCTCACAAAATATTAAGTATTCTTTTGATGAAATAAAAAAAGAATTGCCACAAACTTGGCAAGATAAGCTTTCAAATCTTAAAATTAATGATTTTTCTCCAGCAGCAAATGAATTTTATATGAGTTTTAATATGGATGATTCTGTAGTAAAACCAAAACAAAAATTTTATATGCTTGATGTAAATAAAAATGATGTTTATTCTATGTTTTGTTTAAAGCAAACATTGCATTCTTTTTTTATCAAATACACTTTAACACAAAGCAAAGATGAAGTGGCAATTTATTTAGATACAAATAATGAAAAAGTTTTAAACGCACTGATCGACAAATTAAAAATTTACAACATAAATGCAAAATTAAAGGAGGTTTGGTTATGAAAAAAATTATTGTATGTGATGCAATATTAGACAAAGGTGTGGAGCTTTTAAGAAAAGCTGATGATGTAGAACTTATTGAAGCAGCGCATTTACCTAAAGATGAGCTTTTGACAAAATTAAGTGATATGGATGTAGCTATTACTAGAAGTTCAACAGATGTGGATTTGAAATTTATCAATGCATGTTCTAATTTAAAAGCTTTAGTTAGGGCAGGTGTTGGGGTTGATAATGTTGATATAGATGAATGCTCTAAAAAAGGCATTATAGTAATGAATGTACCAACGGCTAATACTATAGCAGCAGTTGAACTTACTATGAATCATCTATTATGCTCTGCAAGATCTTTTGTCAATGCTCATAATTTTTTAAAAATACAAAGAAGATGGGAAAGAGAAAAGTGGTATGGTGTTGAACTTATGAACAAAACTTTAGGAGTTATAGGTTTTGGCAATATAGGTTCAAGAGTAGCTGTACGCGCAAAAGCTTTTGGTATGAAAGTTATAGCTTATGATCCTTATGTGGTAGCTTCTAAAATGACTGATTTGGGTATTGAATGTGTAAATTCTTTAGATACAATTTTAACTCAAAGTGATTTTATTACCATACATACACCAAAAACAAAAGAAACAACAGATATGATTTCTTTTGAAGAAATTTCTAAAATGAAAGATGGCGTAAGATTGATAAATTGCGCCAGAGGTGGTCTTTATAATGAAGATGCATTGTGCGAGGGGTTAAAAAGTGGTAAAATAGCTTGGCTTGGCATAGATGTGTTTAATAAAGAACCTGCAATTAATCATCCATTTTTAGACTTTGAAAATGTTTCTGTTACTTCTCATCTTGGTGCAAATACTTTAGAAAGTCAAGAAAATATAGCTATCCAAGCATGCGAGCAAGCTTTAAATGCTGCAAGAGGAATTTCTTATCCTAATGCTTTAAATTTACCAATTAAAACTGAAGATTTGCCAAGTTTTGTAGCACCTTATATTGAGCTTATTTCTAAAATGGGCTTTTTGGCTGCTCAGCTTGATAAAACTCCTATTAAGGCTATTAAACTTGAAAGCGAAGGACAAATTAGCGAGTATAATGAGTCTTTACTAACTTTTGCAACAGTGAGTGTTTTAAGAGGTATTTTAGGTGAAAATATTAATTATATTAACGCGCATTTTGTAGCTAAAGATAAGGGCATAGAACTTTCTTCTTGTATTTTGCCAAGTAGTGGTTATAGCAATAAAATCACCATAAAGGTAATCACAGATAATTCTAACCTTTCTATTTCAGGAACTATTTTTGGTGAAAATGAACAAAGGATAGTAGAGTTAAATGGTTTTGATGTGGATTTTAAACCAAAAGGGAAAATGATAATTTTAAATAATAATGACATACCAGGAGTTATTGCTAATGTTAGTGGAATTTTAGCTAAAAATAATGTCAATATAGCTGATTTTAGACTTGGTAGAAATGGCTTTGGAAAAGCCTTAGCTGTAATTTTGCTTGATGCAAAAATTTCAAAAGCTTTGCTTGAAGAATTAAGAGCAGTTGATGCTTGTATTTTTGCAGAATATGCAGAAATTTAAGGCTTTTTATAAGCCTTAATTGTTACAATTATTTTTTAATTTTAAAATTAAGGAAAATATATGGCTTCTTATGGAATGGGAGATTTAAAAAAAGGTTTAAAAATAGAAATTGATGGTATTCCTTTTAAAATCGTAGAATATCAACACGTAAAACCAGGAAAAGGTCCTGCTTTTGTACGTATTAAAATTAAATCTTTTATCGATGGTAAGGTTTTAGAAAAAACTTTCCATGCAGGAGATAAATGTGAATCTCCAAATTTGGAAGAAAAACAAATGCAATATCTATATGATGATGGTGAAAATTGTCAATTTATGGATACTCAAACTTATGAGCAAGTTGCAATTAGCGATGAAGATGTGGGTGAAGCTAAAAAATGGATGCTTGATGGAACTATGGTAGATGTTTTATTTCACAATGGAAAAGCAATCGGTGTGGAAGTACCTCAAGTAATGGAGCTTAAAATTATCGAAACAGCACCAAATTTCAAAGGTGACACTCAAGGTTCAAACAAAAAACCAGCCACTTTAGAAACAGGTGCAGTAGTACAAATTCCTTTCCATGTGTTAGAAGGGGAAGTAATCCGTGTTGATACTGTGCGTGGAGAATATATAGAAAGAGCAAATAAATAATCCCTTATTTTAAGGGATTATAAAGTTCTTAATTTATTAATCTCATCTCTAAGCATTGCTGCTTTTTCAAATTCAAGATTTTTAGCTGCTTCTAACATTTGTTTTCTTAATTCTTTTACTATTTTAGCGCGTTCTTTTGCAGGCATTTTTTCAAGTTCTTTGCCTTTGCGATAAATTTCTCCTTGCTCAAGTTCATGTTTTAAACTTTCTTCTATGTTTCTTTTTACTGAGGTTGGTGTGATGTTGTGTTTTTTATTATAAGCTTCTTGTAAAGCCCTTCTTTCATTAGTAGTATCGATAGCTTCTTGCATAGATTTTGTGATTTTTTTGGCAAAAAGTAAAACTTTTCCATTGACATTTCTAGCAGCACGTCCCATCGTTTGAATGAGTGCAGTGGTACTTCTTAAAAAGCCTTCTTTATCTGCATCCATAATGGCTATAAGAGAAACTTCAGGTAAATCAAGTCCTTCTCTTAAAAGATTAATTCCGATTAAAATATCAAAAGCACCACTTCTTAAACCACGGATGATTTCATTACGCTCTATTGCGTCAATTTCTGAATGCATGTATTTTACTTTTAAGCCAAGTTCTAAGTAGTATTTACTAAGCTCTTCAGCCATTTTTTTAGTTAAAACAGTGATTAAAACTCTTTCATTGCGTTCTATAACTTTCTTAGCTTCATCGTATAAAATTTCTACTTGATTTTCACTATCTTTGATTTCTATTTTAGGATCTAAAAGCCCTGTTGGACGCATGATTTGATAAAAAATATTTTCTTTGCTTAATTCTAGTTCTAAAGGCGCAGGTGTAGCTGAAACAAATAAAAATTTACAATTTTTATTAATAAATTCATCAAACATCAAAGGTCTATTATCTAAGGCACTTGGCAAGCGAAAACCATAATCAACTAAAGTTTGCTTTCTACTTCTATCCCCTGCAAACATCCCACGAAATTGCGGTAAAGATACATGAGATTCATCTACAATGACTAAAAAGTCTTGGTTTTTAATAGCAAAATAATCAAAAAGCGTATAAGGTGTATCACCACTTTTAAGCCCTGTTAAATGCAAAGCATAATTTTCAACTCCTTTACACATTCCAGTGCTTTGAAGCATTTCAAGGTCAAATTCTACTCTTTGTTTTAACCTTTGTGCTTCTACGAGTTTATTTTCATTTTCAAAATAAGCAAGGCGTTCATTTAATTCAGCTTTTATGCCTTTTATAGCCTCTTTAAGCCTAGCCTCACCTACGCTAAATTGACTGGTTGGGTAAAGTATGAATTTTTTTAAATCTTTACCTTTTTTATTTTCTAAGACATTATAATGATACATCGCCTCAAGCTCATCGCCAAAAAACTCAAGTCTAATAGCTTCATCCTCATAATAAGCTGGATATATATCTACTATATCTCCATTTACTCTAAAATCAGCCCTATCAAAGAAATGATCATTGCGTTTATAGCCCATATCCACAAGTTTTTTTAAAAGTTCTTTTTGTGAAATTTGCATATTTAGTTCTAAAATTAAAACCATACCTACATACTCACTTGGATTTCCTAAGCCATAATTTGCCGAAACACTAGCTATACAAATAACATCATCATAACTTAAAAGCGAAGCACTTGCGCTTAGTCTTAATCTTTCTAGATCTTCATTAGTAGAGCTATCTTTTTCTATAAACACATCCGTTCTTGGTATATAAGCTTCTGGCTGATAATAATCGTAATAGCTTATAAAATACTCCACATGATTATTTGCAAAAAAGCCTTTAAATTCACTATAAAGTTGCGCACATAAGCTTTTATTGTGACTCATGATAAGAGTGGGCATGTTTAAGTTTTTAATGATATTTGCCATAGTGAAAGTTTTTCCACTGCCTGTAACACCTAGCAAGGTTTGGTATTTATTACCTGCTTTAATGCTTTTTACTATACCATCAATGGCTTGTTGTTGATCAGGACTTGGCTTAAAATCACTAGTAAGTTCAAACATAAATTTTCCTAACTTGTATTTTTGCTAATTTTACACAAAATTTTTTGTAAAAATTTAAATTTTAAAACAAAAAGCTATGCAAAATTAAATTTTTTTTTGTTACAATTATGTGTTTAAAATACTCTAAATATAAAATCAATAAAGGCAAGAAAATATGTATGATGAAAGAATAATCAACACAATGACAGATAAAGTAAATGAGCTTTTAGCTAAATATAATGAAGTATGTGAAATCAATGAAAATTTAAGAAATGAATTAGTGAGTGTAAAAGCACAAAATGAAGCTAAAAACAATCAAATCGCACGCTTAGAAGAAGAGCTTAAAAATAAAAATATTGAAAGTGAAGATGTGATCAAAAAAATAGAGGCAGTTCTTGGCAAACAATAACCAAAGAAAAGTTACAATTAATGTCTATGCAAAAGACTTTGTTGTAACATGCAGCAATGAATTTGCAAATCATCTTGAAGATGAAATTGCTTTAATTTCTGGAGGCACAGGCAAGATAGAGCTTGCAAATTTCATTAATGCTTTTGTAAAACTTAGCTACGAAAACTATATCTTAAAAAAAGAACTCAATAAACTTATCAATACTATCGATGAAGAAATAAAATAAATGCAAACAAAAAAAGCTTTTACTTTGATAGAGCTTGTTTTTTGTATGATGATTATTGCTATTCTTAGCGTAATTGCTTATCCGTATTTTTCTTTTGGAAAAAACGATGCTAAACTCATTCAAGTAAAAAGTGAGGTAGAGCTTATCAATGCTTCTTTGTCTTTACTTAGAAATCAGTTTTTATTTAAAGAAAGTAAGGATTTTCCAACAATTTTAGATGAAGCTTTAATAAATAGTGAAAATCAAAAATTATTTGTATGTTCTAATTCTCAAAATCATAAAAATACAAAACAATGCACTTACAGCGTTTTAGAAAAACCAATCATTTCATCTAAAAAATCGTGGACGAAAATAGCAAATACTCAATATAGATTTTTCATAAATTCTAAAAATTACATAGATTTTTCTTATAATAGTGAAAAAGTTTTTTTAGAATGTGTGAGTTTAAATTGTAAGGATTATGGGTTTTGAACTTTTATCAACTTGCTATTAAAGGATATTATTTAGATACCTTAACTTATGAAAGTGAAGAAGAATTTGAAATTTTAGATGAGGTGGTAGTTGATCTTGCAAGGAAAAAAAATCTTAAAGCTATAATTTTACAAAAATGTTCAAAGCCTGATTTTAAAACCCAAGCTATAAAAGAAAAAACAGGTTTTAAACTAACACAATACCAATACGAACTTGCTCAATTTATTGCTTATTATTATGCTAGTAAAATAGCTTTTGTTTTGGGTATGTTTGAAAGTATTAAAGAGTATGAAAATGAAAAAATTCATATAGAAAAAACACCTAGTTTAAGTAAAAATCAGCAAGAGGCTTTGGAATTTATAAAAACTAAACAAGCTAGTTTGCTATTTGGTGATACAGGAAGTGGTAAAACTGAAATTTATATTAGCTTGATAAAAGAATATTTAGAGCAAGGAAAGCAAGTTTTGCTTTTAATGCCAGAAATCGCTCTAACTCCGCAAATGCAAAAAAGATTAAAAGTGTATTTTGGTGAGCATTTTTTTTTATGGCATTCTAAAATTACTAAGAAAAAAAAGCAAGAATATTTGCAAGATTTGGCAAATTCAAAAGCTCTTTTAGTGGTGGGAGCTAGGTCGGCTTTGTTTTTACCTTTTAAGAATTTAGGTTTGATTGTTATTGATGAAGAGCATGATAATTCTTACAAAGCTTCTAATAATCCAAAAATCAATGCAAGAGATTTGGCTTTATTTATAGCAAAAAAAATGCATATAAAAGTTCTTTTAGGTTCTGCTACTCCAAGTGTTGTAAGTTTTTATAAACATCCTTGTTTTAGACTTAAAGGAACTTTCTTTGAAAGCAAAAAGCAGTTTTTGTATGATGAGAGTGAGCTTAGTGTTTCATCAAAATTACTTTTAGAATTAAAAATTAGCTTAAGAAATAAAAAGCAAGCCGTGGTATTTTTACCTACAAGGGCAAATTTTAGACAAATTTTGTGCAAAGAATGCGCTAATACTATTAAATGTCCTTTTTGTTCTATTGCTTTGAGTTTGCACAAAAATAAAAATGCATTAAAATGCCATTATTGTAATTTTACTAAAGAAATCGATCAAACCTGCCCAACTTGTAATGGAGTTATGCTTGAAGCTAAAAAAATGGGCACAGCAGAGCTTTGTGAGCTTTTAGAAAAAGAATTAGTTGAGTTTAATCCTATTATAAAAAGATTTGATAGTGATGAGATTAGCAGTGTAAAAAAGCTTGATATGATTTTAAAAGATTTTAATCAAGAAAAAATTGATATTTTAGTAGGTACTTCTATGCTTGCTAAAGGACATGATTATCACAGCGTGGATTTAAGTGTGATTTTGGGTCTTGATGAGTATTTATTTAGACCTAATTTTAAAGCCTTAGAAGAGACTTTGGCTCTTGCTATGCAAGTAGCAGGTCGTGCGGGTCGAAAGGGTGAGGGTAGGGTGCTTTTGCAAACTAAAAATAGATCTTTTTTTGAAAAATATATACAAGATTATGATAGCTTTTTAAAAGATGAATTAAATGCTAGAAATGAGCTTTATCCCCCATTTAAAAGACTTTTAAGACTAATTATTGAAGATGAGGATAAAAACAAAGCTTTAAATTTGTGTGAATTTATAGCTAATAAGGTTCAAGAATTAAAACAAGTACAATTAGTAGGGCATGGTGCTTGTGGCATTGAAATGCTAAATAAAAAATGGCGTTTTTATGTATTATTACGTGCTAATACCCATCACGAGTTTGTGAAATTTGAGCATTTTGCTTTAAACTTTAAAAATATTACTTGTGATATAGATCCAGTTGATTTTAGTTGATTTTAATTTTTACAAAGTCAAAAAAGTATACAATAAAATAAAAAAGTGAGCTTATAATGGGATATCAAAGATACAAAACAAGACAAATAAAAGTAGGTGATGTTTTAATAGGTGGTGATGCTCCTATTTCGGTGCAATCTATGCTTTTTACTAAAACAAGAGATATTGAAGGTTGTTTAGAGCAGCTTAATAAGCTTTATTTTGCCGGTGCGAATATAGTGCGTTTAGCTTGTTTGGATATGGCAGATGCAAGAGCTTTAAAAGAAATCAAAGCAAAAAGTCCCTTGCCTTTAATAGTGGATATACATTTTAATCACAAGTTAGCAGTTTTTTGCGCTGAATTTATTGATGGGGTGAGAATTAATCCAGGAAATATAGGCTCAAAAGAAAATATTAAAGAAGTGGTGCAAGCTTGTAAACAAAGAAAAATTCCTATTAGAATAGGGGTAAATCATGGTTCTATAGAAAAGCAATTTAGCGATAAATATGGTTATAATATAGAAGCTATGCTTGAGAGTGCTTTGTATAATATAAAATTACTAGAAGATTTAGACTTTTTTGATATTAAAATTTCTATGAAAACTTCAGATGTGCAAAATACCATAAAAGCTTATGAAGCTCTAAGACCACTTTGTGATTATCCGTTTCATTTAGGAGTTACTGAGGCAGGAACTAAATTTCATAGCACGGTTAAAAGCTCGATTGCTTTAGGAAGTTTACTTCTAAAAGGTATAGGCGATACAATGAGAGTTTCTATGACAGGGGAGCTTGAAGAAGAGATCAAAGTAGCAAGGGCTATTTTGCAAGATAGTGGAGTGCAAAAAAGTGGAGTAAATATCATCTCATGCCCAACTTGTGGAAGAATTCAAAGTGATTTGATTAAAGCGATTAAAATAGTAGAAGAAAAAACTAAACATATAAAAGAACCATTAAATATAAGTGTTATGGGTTGTGTTGTAAATGCTCTGGGTGAAGCTAAAGGTGCTGATGTGGCGATTGCTTTTGGAAAAAATCAAGGTTTAGTTATAAGACATGGTGAAGTGGTAGCAAAATTAAAAGAAGATGAGCTTGTGGATAGATTTTTACTTGAAGTAGAAGATGAGGTAAAACTTAGAGAAAAAGATTAATTTTTTTCTAAGTGAGTTTTTTGCATATTTTGTAATTTTTTAGAAATTTTTACTTTATAAATACTTGGGTTTTGAAGTTTTTTTAGTTTAAAATCTAAACCATCAATACTTTTTTTATGATATTCTTGAATATTTTTCAAGTTAGGAAGCTCATAAACTAATTTTCCATCTTTAAAAATAAGCTCATGTAAATTTTTATATATATAACCTTGATAATTTTTGATACTCTCATCATGTGTATATAAAATATCAAAACTTGCTTTATTGTTTTTATAATACCTTATAAGTTTTTTAAAATGTGGTAGGGTTGTTTTACTTGAGCTTGCACTGATTTTTATTTTAGGGATGATTTGATTGTTTTTTTCTAATGCAACAAGCTTATAAACAGCTCCAAAAATAGGCGAACTTGCCGAAGTAATAAGCTTTTCTCCAATGCCAAAAGCATCGATTGGAGCTTTGTTTTTTAGTAATTTTTCTATGATAAACTCATCTAAAGCATTGCTAGCTATGATTTTACATTTTGTTAAGCTAGCAAGATCTAGTTTTTTTCTAATATATTTAGAGATCTTAAGCAAATCTCCTGAGTCAATACGAATGGAATAATTTTGCATAGAATCTTGCGCATTTAATTCATTAAAAACTAAAATAGCATTTTCAATACCATTTTTATAATCATAAGTGTCAATCAAAAGACTTATATTATCTTTATAAATTTGACAATATGCTCTAAAAGCACTTAACTCATCATCAAACATTTGCACCCAAGCATGAGACATGGTTCCGCTAATAGGAATGTCAAATTTTTTTCCAGCTAAAGTACAAGCACTTGCATGAAAACCACCTACAAAAGCAGCTCTAGCACCATTTAAAGCCGCACTTTCTCCATGGGCTCTACGAGAACCAAATTCTAAGAGTAGTTTTTCTTTTGCAATTTGAGCAATTCTGCTAGCTTTAGTGGTAATTAGACATTGATGATTTAGAATTAAAAGTATGAAAGTTTCTAACAATAAAGCCTCTATTATAGGTGCTTTGATGATCATTAAAGGTGTATTAGCAAAAACACATTCACCTTCTTTAACGCTTAGTATATCTCCACTAAATTTTAAGGTTAAAAGGTAATTTAAAAAATCATCATCAAATTTGTGAGTATTTTTTAAAAAATCTATATCGCTTTGAGAGAAAGAAAAATGATTAATATGATTTATGATTTGCTCTAGTCCACAAAAAACAGCATAAGAAGCATTATCAGGAGCTTTTCTAAAAAAAACTTCAAAATAAACAATTTGCTTATGCATATTTTGCTTAAAATATGCATAAGCCATACTTAGTTCGTAAAAATCACATAATAATGAAGAATTCATATAAGGATTTTTACTAAAAAATTAATCCATCTGGCGACGCAAGAAAGCAGGAACATCAAGCTGAGAAATCACTTCTTCATCAAATCCACCACTAGCTTTGCGCAAATTCATATAACTATTTTTTTTACTTTCTTCTTGTTCTTTAGTACTTTCTATTTCGGCTTTATCTTCAAAACCTGTAGCAATGATAGTTACTTCAACACGATCACCCATGCTCTCATCAGTAGTTGCACCAAAGATTACTTTTGCATTTTCATCTGCTATATCGCTAATGCTTTGAGTAGCTTGTGAAATTTCTATCAATGAGCATTCAGGACCAATTTTATAATGGATAATTACGCCTTTAACGCCTTTCATAGTCATACCATCTAATAATGGAGATTCTATAGCACTTGATAATGCGTCCATGATAGCATTTTCGCCTTCTCCATGGCCCACGCCCATTAAAGCTAAACCTCTATGGCTCATAACGGTTCTAACATCAGCAAAGTCAACATTAATATCGCCATCTTCTAAAAGGATAGACACCATACCTCTAACAGCTCTAGCTAAGATATCATCTACTAGTTTGAATGCTTCTTTTATACCTGCTTTTTTTGGAAGTATGCTAAGAAGTTTTTCATTTTGGATTACAATGATAGAATCACTTTCTTTTTTTAATTCAGCCAAGCCAGCTTCTGCTAATTTTTTTCTTTGTTTTCCCTCAAATGCAAAAGGCATAGTTACAACTGAAACGGTTAATGCGCCTACTTCTTTAGCAGCTTGTGCTACAACAGGAGCCGCACCTGTACCAGTTCCACCACCAAGTCCTGCTGAAATAAATACTATATCGCTTTGACTTAAAGCAGCTTTTACTTCTTCGAAACTTTCTCTTGCGCTTTCCGCTCCAATTTCTGGTTGCATTCCAGCACCTAAACCTTTGGTTTTTTTCTCACCTAGTTGAATTCTAGTTTTTGCTAAAGATTTAGCTATGGCTTGTGCATCAGTATTTGCTGAAATAAGATCAAGATCGTGCAAGCCCATATTTACCATATGATCTATCATATTACCGCCACCGCCACCGCAGCCTATGACTTTTATTTTTGCGCCTTTTGCGTGTTGCATTTCTTCTACTAGATATTCGCTCATTGTATCTCCTATTAGAACTGGTTTATTAGTTTATTCCAAAATTTATGCATAAAACCTGATTTTTTATCTTTTTTGGTTTCAACTTTTGCTAATTCTGTTTTTTCCTCTTCAAAGTCTTTTTGATCTTGGAAAATTTCTTCAAAATTTTTATTTTCTTCTTCGTGCTCTTCTATGGTGAGATTTTGTTTAATCTGCTTATTGATAAATTCAGGTTCTCCTTTATATCTTAGTTTCTCATTAGAGTCTAATTCATAAGGAGTAAAATGTCCACCACCATATAAGCAAAGACCTATAGCACAGCTATTTTCTGCATCTTCAAAAATTTCTCTAAAGCCATCCATAGTATCTTTTTTTGCGGTCGCTATTCTAACAGCTTTATTATCAAAATAAGCTGAAGCAAGTTTGTCAAGTCCTGCAAATTTTGTCATTCCGCCTGTTAATACTATACCTGCTCCTACTTGATTTGCACAAGCATTATCACTTAGCATTTTAGCTAAAATAATAATAGTTTCTTCAATTCTTGCATAAATTACATTAGATATAACTTCTACTGAAACTTCATTTTTTCTTTTTTCATCACCCATATATGGTATTTGTATGATAGAATTTTCATTTTGTGCTAAAGAAGCGTAGTTTAGTTTTAATTTTTCTGCTTCTTTTGGTGGAGTATGTAAAGCTATGGATAAATCATTAGTGATATTTACTGATCCAATTTGTAAGCATTCATTATAGCGTATAGAATTACCCGTATGAATGACCATATCACAAACTGCTCCACCCATATCGATTAAAATAGCACCTAATTCTTTTTCGCTATCATCAAAACATGCAATAGAAGAAGCATAGCCTGAAAGAACGATGTTATCTACTCTAAGATCAGCAAGCTCAACTGCTTTTTTTAGATTTTTTATATGCACTTCTTGTGAGATTACAATATGTGTTGAAACTTCAAGACGGTTTCCGCTCATTCCTAAAGGATCTTCTACATGTTCAAGATCATTTACTTTAAAATTATAAGGTAATACATGAATGATTTCATATCCACTAGGTATATTTGCAGTATGTTTTGCTGTGCTTACTGCTCTGTGAATTTCTTTAATACCTATTTCATGATTTGGTATATTAACTACACCTATGCTATCTACGCTTTTTGCATAAGCACCTGAAATAGATACAATTACCTTATCATAATGCACACCTGACATCATTTGTGCATCAGCTACTGCCTCTTCTATAGATTTTGAAGCAAGTTCTATATTGGTAATTGCTCCTTTTTTTATACCATTTGATTTTGATTTTCCAAAACCAATGATTTTGAGTCCTTCTTCGCTTTTTTGTGCCAAAATAGCACAAGTTTGTATTGAGCCTAAATCAATTCCTAAAATATTCAATTTGTATTTCCTTTATAATAGCGTTGAATTGGATATAATTCTATAAGTTTTTTTAATAATTCTTCCTTAAGTAAAGCTTGCTTGGTTTGCTTAGCGCTTTGCTCTATGATAAATTTATAAATTTCTTCTTTATTTTTATTTTCTAAAGTTTGCTTTGTGATTTCATAAACAATCGCTTTATCATCAAATAATACGTAAGATTTAGCTTTGTTTGAGTCAAATACGTGCATTAAAAACTCGCTAAATTCAGTATCATTCATCATATCACCTACTTTTGTATTTTTAGCTGAATCGCGACTATAAGTTCCTATGTCTATACCTTGAAAATTATCTAGGGCAAGTTTTGCTTTTTCTTCCAATAAGGCTTTGGTTTTTTCTTTGAAATAAAGTTTACTTACCTCGTTTTTAGCTTGCTCAAAAGTCATAGTTTGTATAGGATTTATTTTTATAACTTTTGCAACTATATAACCATTTTCAAATTTAAAAGGCTTAATAAAATCATTTTCTTTAGCTTTTTGTATATTTTCCAAAGGATAATAAATATCAGCATCGCCGATTGTGATATTTTTATCAAAACTAAGCTCATTTTTTCTTAAAGCTACATAGCTTTCATTGGCTTTAAGTTTAAGTTTAGAAAGTTTTAAGTCTTTGATAACTTTATCTTTGCTTTGTTCTAAGCTTAGAATTTTCCCCGCAAAATCTTTATAATCATTTTTATTTTCTTCATAGTAAGCTTGGATTTCTTTATCTTCAACTTTGATTATATCAGGGTTTAAAAAATAAGTTGCAAGTTCGTAGCTTTTTTGTGTTTTATAAAGTTCTTTATTTTTCTCCCAAGTTTGTTTTAGTTCTTTTTCATCAATTGTTATGTTTTTGTTATCAAGTTTTATAGCTTGAACTTTTAAACTATCTTGCATTAAAAAACTTGCACCAAACATATCAAGTTCATTTGGTTTGATTTGTAAATTTAAAATAGCATTGATTTTTTTAAGTAATAACTCATCATGAATGATTTTTTCATAAGTTTTTGGTGTATAGTTGTTTCTTGCAAGCAGATTGTAGTATAAATTTTTGTCAAAAACACCTGAAGCATTATGAAAGATTTTTTGATGTGCTAAATCATAAGCAATCTCTTCCTCACTTACATTCAAACCTAAGGTTTTAGCATAAGAAAGTAATAGTTTTTCTTGTATAAGTTCATTGATAGCTTGGGTGTCTAAGCCATCTTTTTGTGCTTGTTCTTGTGTGTAATTACCATTGTTTAGCTGAGAATAATAGCCAAATAATTGAGAATATTTAAGATTAAACTCATCATAGCTTATTTTTTCATCGCCTACTTTTGCAACAGAATTTGATCTGTCAGTGTTAAAATCATAACTCCCCCAACCAACAAAACCTGCTCCAACAAAAGCAATAACACTAATCCAAATAGTTACAACTAAATATTTTTTATGATGCTGCATCCAAGTGAGCATTTTAACCCCAATCCATAATTAAATAAATTAAACCATAAATTATAGATAATTTGTGATTAATAAAAAATTAATTTTAAAAGATTATGATAAATTTGTTTCAGCTAAATGGATGATTTTGCAAGAATTTTCAATTAAATCTATAATTTTGCCTAATTCATAACTTGTTCTACCATAAGCAAAGATACCATAACCTTTTACAACAACAAAATTTTGTTTTTGCTCTAGCATAGAGCGATAAATTTCAGTTTGTGATCTATCTTCCCAGTCTTCATAACTTTTGGGATTATAAACTCGAATTTCTTCTAAAAAAATTTCACCAAAATAATCTTGAGGTGTTATAAAATCATGATTTAAGCTCATGGATAAGGTATAAGCTGGGCAAGCAAAACATATAAATTTAGCTTCAGGTATGTTTTCATATATACTTTTATGGATTTCAGAATCACTACTAGCTTCATCCCAGCTATAATCTTTTGCAAATTTTAAAATACTTAGATTTTTTTCATCTAGTTGATTTAAAAACGCATTATTTTTATTGATAATAAATGATCCTTGAGATAATTTAGCTGAAACAGAGCCGTGACAAATTCCAAAAAAATTTTTTTTAAACATTGAAGTAGAAAGTATTTTAATTTGAGAAATGATATTTTCTTTATTCATTAAAAACCTTGTTTTAAACTTAACTAAGATATTATACTAAAAAATATTTTAAAGGTTTATTTTGCAAAGTCCACATATTCCTGTTTTATTGCAAGAAGTTTTAGATGCTTTTGATGATTTTGATAGTGGAGATTTTTTAGATTGTACTTTGGGTTATGGAGGACATTCTAAAGCATTATTACAAGCCCATGAGAAACTAAGATTAATTGCTTGTGATAAAGATTTAGAAGCTTTAAATTTTTCTAAAGAATTTTTAAAAAATTTTCAAGATAGGATAAGTTTTAATCATATAGGTTTTAAAGATATTTTAACTCAAATTTCAACGCAAAACTTAAAAGGAATTTTAGCTGATATTGGCGTATCTTCTTTGCAGCTTGATAAAAATGATAGGGGTTTTTCGCTAAATTCTGATTTTTTAGATATGAGAATGGATCAAAATAATCCTTTAAACGCTAAAGAAGTGGTAAATTCTTACAGCAAGGAAGCTTTGGAGCAAATTTTTAAAGACTATGGAGATTTAACACCGGTTGCTTCAATGCTTGCTCAAAAAATTATCAATGCAAGAAGTCAAAAAGAGATTACAAGTGCAAAAGAATTAAGTCAAATTATAGGAAATGCTAAGTTAAAAGGACGTAATGTATCTCTAGCTTTGCTTGTGTTTCAGGCTTTACGCATAGAAGTAAATAATGAACTTGGTGAGTTAAAATCCTTACTTGAAAATATAGAAAAAGCAAAATTAAAAGATTGTAAATTAGCTATTATTAGCTTTCATTCTTTGGAAGATAGGATAGTAAAAAATACTTTTAAAAGATGGGAAAAAGACTGTATTTGTGATGAAAGAGCCATAAAATGCGAATGTGGCAAAGGACATAGTCTTGGGAAAATTTTAAGTAAAAAAGCTATAAGTGCCTCCAAAGAAGAAATAAGCTATAATAGCAGATCAAGTTGTGCAAAAATGAGAATTTTTTATTTTAGGTAAATAATGGTTGAAGATGATTTTTTAAAAGAAAAACAAAATATACGTGAAAAAATGTTGAAATATTCTAGGGCTATTAAAGAAGGTAGGCCTTATGAAGAATATGAGCAAAACTTCAATGAAAGTGATCGTATATTAAAAAATAGAATACAACGTAAAAAAAGACCTAAATTTACAGATTTTGATGAAGAATACGAAGAAAAACCTAAAAAACAATCCGCTATTTATTTAAAAGAGGATTTGATTAATGTTAAATTAGAAGAAAAAAAACCTTTTAAATTACAACTTAATTTTTTTAAAAAACAAAAAGAAAAATTTGATAAAAAAAATATTGCAAATTCTAAAGCAATTAATAATAAATCAATACAAGAAGTTAAAAAAATAGAAAAAAAGCAAGAAAATAAAGATTCTATTCAAATATCTAAAATTCTTACTCAAAGTAATGTCTTTGTCGCTTCAAAATTTCAAGATTTAAAAGAAAAAAGAAAAGAAAAGGCCAAGCTCAAGCAAGAATTAAAAGAGCAAAAAAAAATCGAACAAGAAAAAATAAAAAAAGCTCAAGAAGAATTAAAAGAAAAAGAAAAATTAGCCAAACAAGAGCAAAAAATTTTAGAAGAAAAAGTAAGACTTGAAGAAAACCAAGAATATAATCAAGAAGATAAATACGAGCTTTTGGACAGCATAGTAAGTGAGGAAAATAAAAATTTAAGTCCTAAAAATTTATTATACGCAGGTTTGATGATAGCATTTGCTTTGTTGATATTTTTCCCACAAATTTATATTAGAAATCAAATTTATTATGTAAGTAGAGATATAGCGGATTTAAGATCGCAAGAACTTGTTTTAGATGAAGAAAACAAAGAACTTAAAAGACAGCTTGAAGCGCTGTATTTTCAAAATCAGGTTTTAGACTTTTTAGATTAATCTTGTGTTTGAATGATTTTTTCTAAAACATATTGCTCAAGTTGATTTTTTGGGATCTCTTCTTTGATAGCTTGATTGTAAATATTTTCTGCTATTTTTGAGTATTTTTCATAAGCAAAATATGGAAAATGTAAAGCCCAAGCTTTTTTTAGCAATCTTTTACTAATAATTTTTCTAGTATAAATTTTAAAAATATCATAGCCAATAAAAACACAAGCAGTGACAAAAATAGCACTTAAAATACTAATATGAAAATCTATAATTGTTAAAAAATAATGACTAATGATAAGCATAGGAACTAAAATAGCTATACAAAAAAATGCATAAATAAGATAAGAATTAAACACCTTAAATTTAAAATTTAATTTCGCAGGATCTATCATCATGCCCTCATTAAGTAAGGCATTTGCTTCTAGTAAATCCTTTAAATTAACAGGTTGATTTGAAACTTTAAAAATAAAGTTTAAGATAAATTCTTGTATTTTCATTTTTTACCCAGTTAGTTTGTGATTTTTGTGATTTTAACATTTTTGTTTTTAAATAAACTAAAATTTTAAGTCTTGTAAATGAAATCTTGTGATAAAATTTATGTTATTTTAATATCAAAATGGAAGAAAAATGGCAGATTCTAGATTTATGATGAATGTAAAAGGTATAGCTAAAAGTTTTATACCTAGAAAAATTTATCAAAATCAATTGCAAAATATTTTAAAAGAAATTTTAAAACTAAAAAATATAGATAATATTATTAATCGCTTAAATTATTACAATCTACAAAATGATTTTTTTGATATAAAAAATTTTCAAAATTATGAAAAAATAGGAAAATTTCCTTTTAAAAAAACTTCCTATGCTTATGATGCTTATGCAATTAGTAAATATTTTAATGATGATTTTTTATGGATTAAAGGTTTTGGGGATATTAGTTATAACCTTAAATATCCAAGCATAGCCAAATCAAGACCAGTTAAAAATGGTTTTAATAACATCATTTTAAAATTAGATAAAAACAGACATTTTGATTTTATACAAGATAAAAATCAATTTGAAGATAAAAAAGACTTGCTTTTTTTTAGAGGCGCGATTTATCAGCCTCATCGTATTAAATTTTTTGAAAAGTATTTTGATAATTCTCGTTGTGATATTGCTCATGTTGGTGGTAGAAAAATTCAAGCCGAAAAATGGATTAAGAATTTAAATTTTAAAATTAGTAGAGCCTATCAAACCCAGTTTAAATTTTTACTTTCATTAGAAGGTAATGACGTAGCAAGCAACTTAAAGTGGGCGATGAAAACAAATTCGTTAGTTTTAGCCCCCAAAATGCGCTATGAAACTTGGTTTATGGAAGGAAAATTAGTTCCAAATGAGCATTTTGCTTTGATTGATGATGCTTATGAAAATGTAGAAGCTTTGCTTGATTATTATTTAGCTAATCCACATAGAGCAAAAGAAATCATACAAAATGCCCATGTTTACATAGAGCAATTTTTGGATGAAAAGATAGAATTTTATATAGGAATTTTAGTTTTAGCTAAGTATTTTTATTATTCTAATCAGCTTGATTTGTCAAAAGATATTGTTGATTTATTTGATTAAAAGGAGGGTTTATGCAAGAAATGGAAATAGTATTTTTAAATGATGAGTTTGTAAAAGCTAGCGAAGCTAAAGTGAGTGTTTTTGATAGAGGTTTTATCTTTGGAGATGGAATTTATGAAGTAGTTCCTGTAGTAAATGCAAAAATAGCTGATAAGGAAGAATTTTGGGAGCGTTTTGAGCGCAGTTTGGCTCAAATTGAATTACAAATTCCTTATACAAAAGAAGAATTTGAAAATATTTTAGAGCAATTAATCATTAAAAACTCTCTTAAAGAAGGTGGACTTTACATGCAAGTTACTAGAGGGGTTGCTAGTAGAAATTTTGCTCTTTTAAAGGGGTTAAAACCTACTATTATGGCTTTTGCTTTTGAATGCAAGGTGATTGAGCATGAGCATGCTAAAAACGGAGTGAGTGTTATTTCAACAGCTGATTTAAGATGGAAAAGAAGGGATATAAAATCAATTTCTTTATTAGCTCAATGTCTTGCAAAAGAGGAAGCTGTAAAAGCTAAGGTTTTTGAAGCTTTTATGGTGGAAAATGCTTTAGTAACGGAAGCTTCTAGTAGTTCAGCTTTTATTATAAAAGATAAAACTTTAATCACTAAGCCATTTTCTAATGAAATTTTACCAGGAATTCGCCGTAAAAATATCTTGAAATTTGCAAAAGAACTTGATCTTAAAGTAGATCAAAGAGCTTTTAGTATGAAAGAAGTATATGAAGCTGATGAGGTCTTTATTTCTGCAGCTACTTTTTTGATTTTGGGTGTTATAAAAGCAGATAGCAAGGTAATTAATGATGGTAAAGTAGGTTTTTATACTCAAAAGTTAAGAGAAAAATATGTAGAAAAAATACAAAAAGAGGTTTTTTAATCAAAACCTGCATTTGTAAATTCTTTAGGATTATCAAGAGCGTAGCGGAATTTTTCCCAGTCTATTTGTTTATCCCAAATAGCTACGATTAAAGCTGCTACGCTATTACCACATAAATTTCCTACTGCACGAATTTCAGTCATAAATTTATCCACACCCAAAAGTATAGAAATAGTAGCCACAGGTAAAACCTCTCCTAAGCTTGCTCCTAAGCCATTGTTAGCTTCTGCTATATGCATATTAGATAAAGCTGCAAGTGTGCTTCCTAGTATGATAAAACCTGAACCAGTTACACCAACAGCACCTTTTGAAGCTATCATTAGTACGATTAAAATGCTAATTTCATGCATCAAAGAAAGTTCTACATTAAAAGCTTGTGCAAGAAAAATCAAACTCATAGCTAAATAAATATTAGTACAATCAAGATTGAAACTATATCCAGTTGGCAATACCAAACCCACGGTAGCCTTTGAAATTCCTGCTTTTTCAAGTTTTCTCATAAGTGGAGCTAGTGCTGATTCACTAGAGCTTGTGGCAAAAACTATCAAAACTTCTCTTGAAATAAAACGCATAAATTTAAAAATATTAACTTTGGCAATAAAACAAATAAATCCTAAAACTCCAAAGATAAAAAGCAAAGAAGCAAATAGCATAACAATAAGTAAATATCCTAAATTTAATAAAGAATCAAGCCCATATTTTGCCACTAAAAATGCCATCACAGAAAAAGCAGCAATAGGAGAAAAATACATAATAATTTCTAGAATTTTAAAAACAAAGCTTTGCATTATTTCTAAGGTTTTTTGTATAGCTTTTCTCTCATCAACCCTCATAAGTGAAACAATAAAAGCACAAGTTAGAGCTATAACTAAAATTTGCAAGGTTTTTCCTTCGCTAAAAGCAGCGATGATGTCAGTAGGTATAGCATCTTTTAAAATATGCAAAATCTCATTTTGCGCGCTTATTTCTATGTTTTTATTAACAAATTGAGCTACGCTATCTTTATCTAAGGTACTTGGATCAAGATTCATTCCTTTTCCAGGTCCCATAAATTTGCCATAAAAATACCAATAGCTAAAGCAAAAGTACTCACTACTTCAAAGTATAATAAAGCTTTAGCACCTATACTTCCAACTTGTTTTAAACTCTCAAGACTAACAACTCCTAAAACAATGGTTAAAAATATAATAGGTCCTATGAGAATTTTTAAAGCTTGTGTAAAATAATCTACCCCGATTTTACTAGCTAATGCAAGTTCTTTATCTAATAAGCCAAGGCTAATGCCAGCTATTATTCCTATAATTACCCAAAAACCTAAATTTTTTAACATTTTTTTGATTTTACTTGGTTTTTTATGGGTAATTACTATCATAAAAACTCATTTATAATTTAAAAACGACACATACTAGCAAAGAAAAACTTATTTTTATAACTAAAATAAATAAAAAATAAACAATAATCCTAAAAATAAGAATTTTTTAGCTTATTTTGTAGATAAAAGTAGCATTTTGTAGTATTTTCATCTGATTTATTATGAAATAAATAATGATAATGTTTATCTAAATTTAAGAAAGCTAGTACTATACTTGCGACTATGATTTTAAAAATGAATATCATTTTTGGAGAAAATAGTGTTTAGAAAAATAAGTTTATTAATGATTTTTTTATTTTGTTCTATTATTTATGCAAGAGAGATTGATTATCAAAAAGAAGCTCAAGCAATCAAGCAAATTTTAAATGAAAGTATGATTTTATACAAAGAAAATAAAAATTTAGAAGCAAAGAAAAAAGCAGAAGATGCTTATTTTCAACATTTTGAAACAATGGAAGGTTCTATTGGGCGTAATGTTGGTAGAAAAGCCATTGTTATGGAGCGTAAATTTGTTAATTTAAGAAAGCTATATAAAGATAAAGAAGATTT
Source organism: Campylobacter sp. GB48 (assembly GCF_049221845.1). NCBI lineage: Bacteria > Pseudomonadati > Campylobacterota > Epsilonproteobacteria > Campylobacterales > Campylobacteraceae > Campylobacter > Campylobacter sp. GB48. The sequence continues at coordinate 7,949 of NZ_JBMJAR010000003.1, read as the reverse complement.
TTCTAAAATAGAAGCTTTGATTAGTAGTTTGTATTTTGATTTAGATGAAATAGTTCCTATTTTAGAAAAAGGCTTTCAACTTAAAGCTGAAGCTAGTGATGTAAATTATGATAAAAAGGCAGCTGAAAGCTCGTCTTTAAAAGCAGAAAAAGAGCGTCAAGCACAAGCTGAAGCAATGTTTGCAGCTTTGCTTGGAGAGAATGTTAAAGAACAAACTTCACAAAATTCAACTCAAAGTTTGATTGCTCAAGAACAAAGCACTCAAAAAGATGAAGCATTGCTAGCTTTGCAAGAAGCTTCGGCTTTGGATGCAAGATTGCAATTTTTAATGGATTCGATGATTTCAAAGCTTGATCAGGCTGCATTAGCTTTTGTAAATAAAGACTATCAAAAAGCTAAAGATTTGATTCAATCAGCATTGTTTGAAGATTATAGAAATTCAAAAGTAGAAGTTTTAGTAGCAAGATATACTAAAGCAGGGGTGGATAAAAAAATTCAAACTAAACTTAGAACTATTATAAGAAAAATCAATGCTAATACTTTAGATGAAAAAACTATTAGAGATGAAATTTCAAATATATCAGATTTATTATATGAAGCGTTTTTAGCTTTGCCTAAAGAAGAATTAGCTTTACTTCAGGTTAAAGGTTTTGATGAGAGTGCTATGAGTACTAAAAACTATACTAAAGTATATGATGATATGAAAATTGCTCTTAATGATATTTTACAAAATTATGAGGGATTTAATTTAAATAGCATAGATGCTTTACAAAATGTGTATTTGGATATTTTTGAAGCAAGTGGTATGGAAAGTAAAATTGGTGCTATTGATAGCGCTTTGAAATTAAAAATAGAAAGTTATTTTTCAAAAGGCGTTGCGCTTATTAAAGCAAGTGCTTCTAAAGAAGAATTAAAACAAAATTTTGACGAGCTTAGTGCCTTGGTAGAAGGCTCTTTAGATAAAATTCAAGAATCCTCACCTATGTCTTTATTTATATGGGCTTTAGGTATTATTTTAAGAGAGGGTTTGGAAGCTTTAATTATCATTGTAGCTATAGTTTCATACCTAGTTCAAAGTGGCAATAAAAAGCGTTTAAATATAGTATATTCAGCACTTTGGAGTGGAGTGTTTTTAAGTTTTGTAACCGCATTTTTTATTTCATGGATTTTTAAAGAACAAGCAGGGCAAAGTAGAGAGTTGCTAGAAGGCATTACTATGCTTGTGGCTGTTGCATTATTATTTTATGTGGGTTTTTGGCTTTTATCAAATGCACAAAATAAAAAATGGGCAAATTATGTAAAAACTCAAGCAGTTGAAGCTATTTCTAATAATTCAGCAAAAACCTTATGGTTTAGTGTGTTTTTAGCTGTATATAGAGAAGGTGCTGAAACTATTCTTTTTTATCAGGCTTTATTATTTGATGCAAAAACAAGTACCGATTATAGTTTTATATTTATAGGATTAGCTAGTGGATTAATCGCACTTATCATACTTTATTATTTATTAAAAGCTGGTGCTTTAAAAATACCAGTAAAACAATTTTTCTATATAACTTCATACATTATTTTTTATATGGTCTTTGTCTTTACAGGCAAAGGCATTGGTGAGCTCATAGAAGCTAAGGTTATCACCCCAAGCTTACTTCCTTTTGATTTTGAAGGAATTTTATGGCTTGGAATTTATCCTTACTATGAGAGCATCATACCTCAGTTTATGGTTTTAATCTTACTCATTATGGGTATTTTTATAACAAAGCAAATTTCAAATAAAAGGGAAAAAATATGAAAAAAACTTTATTAAGTTTAGGCGCAGCAGCTAGTATTTTAGCTAGTTCAGTTTTTGCAGCAGAGGTGCCAATTGGCGATCCTTATGAGTTAAATGGCATGGAAATAGCAGCTGTTTATTTACAACCAATCGAAATGGAGCCAAGAGGGATTGACCTTGCAGCAAGTTTAGCAGATATTCACCTTGAAGCAGACATTCATGCATTAAAGGGCAATAAAAACGGCTTTCCAGAAGGCTTTTGGATCCCTTATTTAACTATAGCTTATAAGCTAACTAATCTTGATAATGGTAAAGTAAAAACAGGAACTCTTATGCCTATGGTTGCAGATGATGGCCCTCACTATGGTGCGAATTTAAAAATGGATACAGGTATAGGAAATTATGAGTTAGTATTTTTAATAGAAAGCCCAGAAAAACAAGGTTTTGGACGCCATGTTGATAAAGAAACAGGTGTTGGCAAGTGGTTTGAGCCATTTTCAGTTAAATACAACTTCAAATACACAGGAAAACCTAAGTGATTTTTCCCTAGCTTTTTGCTAGGGTTTATTTATGAAATTATTGATTTTATAAATAAATTCTATCAAAGAAGAGCTTATGTCGATTTATTTTGTACATTTTTTTGGAGTATTTTTTTCTTATGCGCTTTTGAGTGCTTTATTTTTTTATAATCTAAAAAATTCTTTAGTGTTTAAACTTGCTTTTGTGGGTTTTGTTTTTTCTTATTTTGCTTTTTTTATTAGCGCTAAAACGCTAAGTTATGATTTGTTGTATTTTTCTAATGATATTTTATTTGTTTTATTGTTTTTGAGCATTATCATTTTTTCTTTTTTAAAAAATAATTTTTTAAAAGAAAAAATTCAAGCAATATTGCTTTTTTTATTATCTTTTGCTTTTGGTATAAAATACTTACATATTTCTATAGACTTTCCTATATTAAGCACTAATTTTTTAGATTCTTTAGCGATTAGCTCTTTTGGGCTTATTTTACTTGCTTTTATTGTGTGTTTTGTGGTTTATCTTTTTACAAGATGGCTAAGAGAATTTAAATTCAAGTTTTTAAATTTATTTTTATTTATTATCGTAATTTTTTATCTAAATGAAGCTTTAGCGCAAATTTTATTACACCTTATGAGAGAAGGCGTGATAGAAACAGAAAGCCTGTATTTAAGCTATGTGGCAAAAAGTGTGTATTATGCTAAATTTTATACTTATGGATGGTTTGTGTTATTAGGGCTTTTTATAGTTTTAGCTCTAAAGCAAAGAGTAAGTGAAAATACTAAGAAAAAAGATTTTGATATAGAATTTAGAAAAAATCAAGCAAAAAATTCAACTATAACTAATTTTAGTGCAAGTATTTTTAGTGCTATGATTTTGAGTCTTTGTATTTTTCTCTTTTATGACTTGCATGCTTCAAGACCGGTAACTATAGATGAGCCAACCTATGTAGAGCCAAATGAAAATGATGAATTTGTCTTTGATGTAGCTATTTTAAGAGATAATAATTTACACCGCTTTGCTTATATTAGCGATGAGGGTAAAGTGGTAAGATTTTTCTTAATCAACAAAAGAGAAGATAAAGACTCACCAGTAGCAGTTTTTGATGCTTGTAGTATATGTGGAGATATGGGTTATGTTAAAAAAGGTGGAGAGTTAATTTGTATCTCATGTAATGTTAGAATTTTCTTACCAAGTGTAGGTAAGGCAGGTGGATGTAATCCTATCCCTATGAAATATAAATTTGAAAATGGCAAAGTTATCATACCTTTTTCAGAAATTTTAGATGGGGTAAATTTTTTCACTCAAGTAGTAGAAAAGAAAGTTTATGATCCTATTGATAATACTGAGCTTATTAATTTAAAAGCGCCAAGATCTTATGTTTATAAAGGAAGAACATATTTTTTTGCTAATGAAAAAAACTATGAAGAGTTTAAAAATGATCCTTTAAAATACATCGATATGAATAAGACTTCAAAATATAGAATTCATAATTTATTAGGAAATGACTATGCAAATTAAGATTGTAAAAAATTCCATTTTTCAAAATAAAATTCAAAAATCTCTAGCTTTACTAACGATTTTTTTAGCTACTTTACTTATGGCTACGATGTTAAATCTTACTTTGGGCATAGGTAATGAAATCACAAAAGAATTAAGAAGTTATGGATCGAACATTTTAGTTTTACCTAAAGGCGCAAGTTTAAGTGTGGAAGTGGGTAATAAAATCTATGAGCCTTTGAAAAATCAAAATTTTTTAGAAGAAAGCAAACTCCATACTATAAAAGAAATTTTTTGGAGAAATAATATCAACGCCTTTGCACCATTTTTAGATACCCAAGTAAAAATTCAAACTCCAAATGCAAATTATGAAAATATCTCTTTAGTGGGAACTTATTTTGATAAAGCTATAAAGGTGCAAGATGATGATGATTTTTATGCAGGCATTAAAGAATTATACAAATATAGTCAAATCAAAGGAAGCTACCCAAAAGATGATAGTTTAGATGAAATAATGCTAGGAAAAGACTTAGCACAAAAATATGATTTAAAAATAGATGATGAAATCACCCTTGTGCAAAATGATCAAATTTTTAAAACAAAAGTTGTTGGTATTATAGACTTAACTCAAGCCTTTTCAAATAAAATCATTACTTCTTTACTTTTAGCACAAAAACTTTCTAAAAAAGAAGGTTTATTTGCCAAAGCAGAAGTTTCAGCTTTAACTATACCTGAAAACGATTTAGCGCAAAAAGCAAGACGCGATGTAGATAGTCTTAATCAGCTTGAGTATGATCAGTGGTATTGTACTGCTTATGTAAGCTCTATTGCTTATCAAATCGCGGAAGATTTTAAAGGTGCTAGCACAAAGGTAGTGAGTGCGATTTCAGATGCAGAAAGTTTGATAGTATCTAAAATTCAATCTTTAATGGCAGTAGTTAGCATTATATGTTTAATCGTAGCTTCTATAGCTATATCATCTTTAATGAGTGCAGATATTTTTAGAAGAAAAAGCGAAATAGGACTTTTAAAAGCTTTGGGTGCTAGCACTTTGCAAATTTATATGATTTTTGCACTAGAAGGGGTTGTGGTAGCTTTAGTTGGAGCAGTTTTTGGTTTTGCTTTTGGCGTTGGGGTTTCAGAAGTTATTGCTCTAAGTATATTTGATCATACTATTGCTATATCTTGGATTATTTTACCAATTTGTTTATTTTTTGCGATGCTTATAGTATTTTTAGGATGTTTGTTCTCTATCAAAGGAATTTCTAAACTTTCTACTTCAGAGGTTTTATATGGGAAATAATTTTTTTATACAAGAGGTTTTTAAATCTCTTATTTTTTCTTATAAAAGAGTTTGTATTATTTTTATAGCTGTGTTTATGGGTGCTATGGTTAGTGCTTCATTTTTTAATATTTATTTTGATATTGACACAAAATTATCTAAAGAATTAAAAGCTTATGGGGCTAATTTTATCATCACGCCAAAAGATGATGAGTTTTTAAGCATGGACGAGTTTAATCAATCCAAAGAAAGCTTGAAAGCAAAGGCTTTAACCCCATTTTTATACGGTTTTTATAATCTTGAAAGCTCAAGTGCAGTGGTGGTTGGGGTTGATTTTGCAAATTTAAAGCTTACTAAGCCTTTTATGGAAGTTTTAAAAGGAAGTTTTTCTTTGAGTGATTTTAGTGAAGATAGTGCCTTTGTGGGGGCTGATTTAGCTAAACAACTTGAACTTAAAATAGGACAAGAATTGCAAATTTATAACCCAAGTATATCTAAAATAGTCAAAGTAAAAATCAAAGCTATTTTAAGAAGTAACGATGAGCAAGATGGGGTTTTAATCATTTCTTTAAAAAAAGCGCAAGAATTAGCAGCTAAAGAAGTGATAAATTATGCTCAAGCTATTTTGCTAGGTGATTATGAAAGTTTAGATCAAAAAGCAAAAGAACTTAGTAAGGGCAATGTAGAAGCTAAAGTCATAGCCTCAGTGTCCATTAGCGAAGGTGTGATTTTAGAAAAGATTAAAGCTTTGATGGCTTTGATTAGCTTAACGATTTTGCTCATTAGTTCTTTGAGTGTAAATACCACTCTTAGCGCAGTGATTTTTTCAAGAAAAAAAGAAATAGCCTTACACCTTGCATTAGGAGCTAAGCATAAAGAAATCATCAAGCTCTTTGGAGCTGAAGTATTTATTTTAAGTTTAAGTGCGAGTTTACTTGGTGCTTTTTGTGGATATTTTTTGGCAAATATTTTTGGGTATTTGATTTTTAATGCAAGTATAGACTTTAGATTGCTTTCAGTATTTTTTGCGGTGCTTGTTTCTTTGATATTTGCATTTTTTGCAAGTATTTTACCGCTAAAAAAAGCTTTAAAAATCAATGTTTGTGAAAATTTAAAGGGTGAGTGATGAAAAATATTATAAAAATTTCAAATTTAAATCGTAATTTTAATGAAGTTAAAGCTTTACAAAATATCAACCTAGAAGTAAAGCAAGGCGAATGGCTAGCTATCATGGGTCCATCAGGTTCAGGTAAATCAACACTTTTAAATATACTTTCTTTGATGGATACTCAAAGTAGTGGGGAGTATTTTTTAGATGATAAAGAAGTTGGAAATTTAAGTGAAGAAGAAAAAAGCGTGATTAGAAGAGAAAAAATAGGTTTGATTTTTCAACAATTTCATTTAATACCTTATTTAAATGCCTTAGAAAATGTTATGCTAGCGCAGTTTTATCACTCAAGTATAGAACAAAAAGACGCTATAATAGCACTAGAAAAAGTAGGGCTTTCACACAGACTTACGCATTTACCTAGTCAGCTAAGTGGCGGGGAACAACAAAGACTATGTATAGCAAGAGCTTTAGTGAATGATCCTGAAATTTTATTAGCAGATGAGCCAACTGGAAATTTAGATGAGGCAAATGAAAAAAATATTCTAGAACTTTTTTGTAAATTAAAACAAGATGGCAAAACCATAGTTTTAATCACTCACAATCCAGACTTAGCAACTTTTGCTGATAGAACTATCATTTTAAGCCATGGAGTGATGAAAAGTGAAAATTAAAAGTATCATTTTAGCTTGTTTATGTTTAGTTTTTTTAAGTGCATGTTTTGAAAACAACAATAAAAATGGTGGTAAAATAGGCCTAAAAGCACCAGAAATCGCAGCTAAAAATTTACAAGGTAAGAAAATCAAACTAGCTGATTTTGATAATCTCATTGTTTTAACCTTTGTAGAGCAAGGTTGTGCATCTTGTTTAAAAGACTTGCCACTCTTGGAAAAACTAGCTAACGAATATCCTAAAAAAATCACTATTTTAGCCCTTGATTCTATAGATAAGGGTAAGGATTTTGAAGAATTTGCTACAAAATATGATTACAAAAATATCATATTTTTACAAGATGATTTGGATATCTCATGGCAAAGATTTAGCGTTTTTGCAGTGCCAACTACTTTTGTCATTAAAGATGGGATTGTACAAGATAAAATCATAGGAGAAAAACCATGGTCGCAACTAAAAGCTTCTATTGCTTCTTGGCTTTAATAAGCATTTTTTTCTTTAGTGCATGCTCAAATAACGAATTTCAAACCTTAAATTCAAATCAAAACTATACTTTTAAATATGATGGTTTTGAAAAAACCTTAAAAACACAAAATGCAAATCAAGCTTATGCTTTATTTTTTTTCACGCAAGATTGTGGTGCATGTAATGCGCAAATTCCTATGCTAAACGAGCTTTATAAGGAAAGAAATTTTCCTATTTTAGCGGTGCTAAATGGAGCTAAGTTAAAAGAAGAAGCTCAAAAAATTCTTTTGGAAAAAAAGTTAGATTTGCCACTTTTATATGAAGCCAAAGCAAGTTCATTTTTGTCTAAAGCTGTGGGTGGAATTTATGGCGTGCCTGTGATAGTTTTTTATGATGAAAAAGGCAAAATAAATGAAAAATTCATCGGACTTACCCCAAAAAGTGTTTTAGAAAATAAGATTAAATTTTTACAATAGTTATTATTAGAAATATTAATATTATTATGTTTGCAGTATTTAAGATATTTACTATCTTAAATTATACTTAAGTAAAAATTTATAAATAAAATACTAATATTAGCTTATAAAACATGCAAAATATATAAAAAGGACTTTTTCAATGCATATAAGCACAGCTAAAAA